>JAICXC010000022.1 GCA_025980665.1 Bryobacteraceae bacterium | reverse complement strand
GCGATGGCCGCCCATTATCGCGAGCACTTCCGTCCCTCTGCTACGCTTCCAAAGCCGAGAGTTTCGGTAGCCGTCTGGGCGTTGTGTGCGGAGACCGATGAGGAAGCACTTCGGATTTCATCGAGCGCACGCATGATGCTGATTCATTTATTCCGAGGGCGGCTGATTGCAGTTCCTTCGGTCGAAAAAGCCATGGCGTTTCTGGCCAAAGAAGACGTTCCGATTGGCTCGGTACCGGAGGGCCGCAGAATCATTACCGGCTCGCCTGAACGTGTGCGCGAGTCCATCGAGAGAGTCGCAGCCGAATACGGCGCGGGTGAAGTGTTCGTCGTGAACATCGTCCACAACTCTGCCGCTCGGATTCGTTGTTACGAACTGATCGCGCAGGCATTCCGGCTCACTACGTCGCAAACCTCTTCGATCTGAGCGCGCTGGAGCTCGGGATAGATCGGCAAGGAAAGAACCTCTCCGGCGATTCGCTCAGCAACCGGGAAGGACCCGTCTCCGTAACGGGAATCGCGATAGGCGCGCTGCAGATGAACCGGAATCGGATAGTGAATGCCGTACTGAATGTCCGCCGTCTTCAGTGCGTCGACTAGCGCGTCCCGATGAGGCGTACGAATCGCGTACACATGATACACGTGGCGGGCGTAGGGCATCTCGCGCGGTGTGACAACGCCGGAATCCTTCAAGAGAGCATCATACAGCGCGGCGTGCGAGCGGCGGGCTTCGGTCCACCGCTCCAAGTGGCGCAGCTTGACGCGCAGGATCGCGCCCTGAATGCCTTCCATGCGGTAGTTGAAACCGCGCAAGTCGTGATAGTAGCGGCGTGATTCGCCCCAGCTTCGCAGCAGCCGGATAGTCTTGGCGTAGTCCGGATTGGCAGTAACCACAGCGCCAGCCTCGCCATAGGCTCCGAGATTCTTGCCGGGATAAAAGCTGAAGCACGCGAGATCGGCCAGCGATCCCGCACGCTGTCCCTTGTATTCCGCGCCGTGAGCCTGCGCCGCGTCTTCGATCACCAGGATGCCGCGGGAACGAGCGATGTCCATTAACGGGGTCATGTCCGCGGGCTGTCCGAATATATGAACTGGCAGGATGGCCTTCGTCCGCGCAGTTATGGCAGACTCAAGCTTGCCCGGATCGAGATTGTAGGACTCGGGATCGATATCAACGTAGACCGGCGTAGCGCCCGCGTATAGAATCGCAGCAACAGTCGCGACGAACGTGAACGGCGTCGTGATGACCTCATCGCCTGGTCGGATTCCGCCGGCTAGAAGCGCCAGATGCAGGGCACTGGTCCCGGAATTGACCCCGATGGTCTCGCTATTGGAGCAATAGGTGGCGAACTCTTTTTCGAACTCGGCGACCTCAGATCCCAAGGCGAACTGGCTGCTTTCGAGAACACCGGAGATGGCTGCGTCGATCTCTGCTTTGATGCTGTGATATTGCGCTTTCAGATCTGCGTACGGAATCATGCTGAATCTTTATTATGCAGCTCGGCCAGATTCAGCAGCACGGCCCCGGCCGCGAGCAGAACCAGATCGGTGGTCTCCGGTGTGCGGCCGGGCAAATAACACTGGGCGAGCTCGCCCGCGAACAGGATCGCGCCCGGTACAACCAGCGCCCAGGACCATCGCATGCCCGACCTCCGTCCCGCCCATAGGATCGCGGTGTAGAAGAAGAGTTTTTCGAAGATCGTCTCATAGTAGGATTCGAGAGCTCCCGCGAACCAACTCTCAAAAGGAAGCCACCCGAATGGCTGCGGCGGGCCTCGAAATTGAAAGGGCCGCAATTCGTCCACCGCAAGCCAAATCAGCAATAAAATCGCGGTTGCCCGAAATCCCCGGCGAGTGGCTAATAAGGCCAGAATCAGTATTCCGACTAGTTCCTGCCTAAAGTCAAAAGCGAGTCCGTACTGGGGTAGGAGCACGAAAGCCTGCCACAGCGCCCATAGTCCCAGCAACAGGATTCTCGGGGCATGGAGGACGCGCAATTGCGAAGTGAGAAGCGCACTGTCTGCGATAAACGCGACCCCAATACCCAACAACGTGCCCAGACTATTGCAACTCAGATCGGTCAGGTTTCCGAAGCGGCCCGGAATAGAGAGTTGTGCCCACTCCACAGACAATGAAACGAGAGTTCCGAAGACCAAGGCTGCTATGAATCCAACTGCTCGTCGCCGGAACGACAGAAACGCGGCCGCGCCCAGGGGCATATAGAACACCACGTTGAGAAAGGCGTCCAGGATGGTGCGCCGAGTATTCAACGAAATCCAGCCAAGCACTCTGGAGCTCGGAACAAACCTCCAAGGATAAAGAGAGAGGTATAGAACAGCGGCGACATAGAGCAAAAGGAACAACGCGGCCCGCCGGTTCACAGGCTGATAATAACGGGCTCGCTGACTGTTTGTACACAGGACGGCGGCGCAGTGTCCATTCCTGATTACGTCCGTTGTGGCTTCGGAAGTGCTTAGAGGGGTGTGGATGCTGGTGCTCGAGGCAGGAATCACGTTGCTGGCCGGGGTGATGGCCCTCTGCTGGCCGGAGACGGGAAGGAAATGGTTCGCCGCGGTGGAACGGATCCTGGGGAGCTTCGCGCGCAGACGCGTTGCATCGGTAATAACAGTAGGCGCCACGGCTATTGTGCTGCGCCTGGCGATTCTTCCGCTGGAGCCGATTCCCCAACCCTTCATTCACGACGAGTTCAGCTATCTGCTGGCGGCGGATACCTTTGCTTCGGGCAGGCTGACGAATGCGACACATCCGCTGTGGACGCACTTCGAAAGTTTTCACATTAACCAGCAGCCGACATACATGTCGATGTACTTTCCGGCGCAGGGCATGACGATGGCGGCTGGGCAAGTGTTGTTCGGACATCCGTGGTACGGGGTGTTGTTGAGCGTAGCGCTTATGTGCGGCGCGATGTGCTGGATGATGCAGGGATGGCTGCCTCCCGGGTGGGCCCTGCTGGGCGGAATGCTGGCAGTGCTCCGGTTGGGCCTATTCAGCAACTGGGTGAACGGATATTATGGCGGCGCGATCGCGGCGACAGGAGGCGCGCTGGTGTTGGGGGCTATTCCCCGAATGAAGAGCCGCGCGACTATGCGCGACGCTTGTATATTCGCGCTTGGGGCGACCCTTCTGGCGAATAGTCGTCCATATGAAGGACTACTAGTGTGCGGACCAGCCGCACTGGCACTATTCTGGCCGGCGATTCGGAAACCACGGGTTCTAATTGCGCCATTCGTTTTGGTGCTGATAGCGGGCAGTCTGATGGCGCACTACAATCAGACCGTCTTCGGGAGCGCCCTGACGCTACCCTATCAGACCAATCGGATGACCTATGCTTCCGCACCGGTGTTTCTGTGGGAGTCGCCCCGGCCGGCGCCGGTGTATCGCAGCAAGGAAATGCATGATTTCTTCCAGATCTGGGAGATGCACGATTTTCGTCTGGCCCAGACCGCGCACGGCTTTGTGAACAAGACTGTCCAAAAGTTGGCAACGGCACTCTTATTTTTCTTCGGCATCGCGTTGCTGAGCCCGCTTGTCATGCTGCCCAGACTGTTTCGAGATTTGCGCGTGCGATATCTGCTGGTGGCTGGCACGGTGTTCATTGTTGGACTCAGCGCTAACGCCTGGTTCTTTCCGCACTATGCGGCGCCCTTCACGGCGGCGATCTACGTCCTGCTGTTGCAGTGCATGCGCCACTTGCGGCAATACAAGGCGGCAGGTCTGGCACTGGTCCGTTACGCGCCGCTGGTGTGTCTGGTCCTGGCCGGATTCCGGATTTATGCCGAACCTCTGGGCCTTACGATCCACCGCTGGCCGGCAATGTGGTACGGAACAGAACCGCTAGGCCTTCCGCGTGCGAAAGTCGCGGCGCGTCTGGAAGCTAACCCAGGCAAACAGCTCGCGATTGTACGATATACGGCGGCGCATGCGCCTTTTGACGACTGGGTTTACAACGCTGCGGATATCGACGCATCGAAAGTGGTGTGGGCGAGAGAGCTGCACGCGACCAGCGATCCGGAGTTGCTGCAATACTTCCATGATCGCCAAGTCTGGCTGGTAGAGCCGGATTTCGATCCCCCACGAGTCTCGCGATATCCTTCAGTTCCGGATGAAGATCGCTGACTGCGAGTCAAAATATCGTTCGCTCCAGCCAGGCAGATAGCGCATCACACGCGTCAGAGGCGCAGATTGAGAAAGAAGGCACCAATCCACCCGGTAGCGATCCAGAAGGCGATTCGGATCGTCGCGCAAAGTGGCCCACCGGCCGTAATCCTCAAAGACGCCGGTCCAGGCATACACATCGGCACGGCCATCGATGAATACCTTTTGTTCTGGAAGGGCCCAGCTCAGATAGCCGCCATATACGTAGTCGTTGAGCATCCTTCCGGAGAGGTGCGTGCGCCGGATGAAATCGACGGCCTCGACCGGATTTCCGCGACGAACCTGCGCAGCCAGCGAGGCCGGCGAGGGGAACGCGGCGATGGTGACTCCTAATGACGTGAAAATGAGAATCGCGTTCGGCAGCGTTCTGTCACGAACGCGCGGGAAGCGTTCCCACATTCCGGCCAGCTGACGGCACAGAATCGGGGTGGCCATGATACCCGAGGCGAAGAGCAAACGCTGATGCAGAACCGCCATCCCGAAGGCCACCGCCAGCAACACGGCTTCGTCCACATACAGCACCGTACGACGAATCAAGGCGATAAGTAGAATTGCCCCCGCGAGTGCGATCAATCCGAAGGCCCGAGGGTCGTCGAAGGATAATCTTTGCCATTCCATCACGGCGCCGAGTTGCATTCGCCCGTCGAAGATAGTGCGCAAAGGATAGGCGAGTAACTGCCATCCCACGGGATTCGCAAACAGCGCACCTAATGAAAGTGTGGAAGCCCACAGGAGAGTTTTGCGCCGAGCGGGATCGAAAACACGCGATTGCAGTAAGCCTGCATTCACCTCGAATGATCCGGAGACGAGCACCGCGGCGAGTACGATCATTCCAAGGAAGAAGGAGCCGTGCGTGTTTACCCATAACGCGAAGAGAAGCGGAAGCAAGTAGAACCACCGCCAATCGCGCCATCGGCCCATGTGCAGTATCAGTAGTTCGCAGGCGAGGAAGATGAATCCCATCAGTTGAGGACGGATCGCGAGACCGACAGTGGCGAAGAACCAGGTGATCAGCGCACCTAGAAACGCGGCCTTCGCATTGCCGGAATAGAGGCAACACAAGGTGTACTGAATGACTAAGAGCGCCGCCACCGCAACACAGAACCACAGCATCAGGCCGGGATAGCTCCCCGCTCTCCAGGCGGCATAGATGCTCAGTTGCGACAACCATTCGTGCGCCACCCAAGCATGCTGGCCCGTGGTGAAGGACAATAAATCCGTTCGTGGAATCGCGCGGCCGTTCCAGATGATCTGGCCGGTACGCAGATGCCACCAAAGGTCGGGATCGTTAAAACGCGAGCCTACGGTGAGGACGGCCAGCGCCACTAAGGTCGAGGCCAGCATCACGGGAAACGAAAATACGTTTCGTAATCTGCCTGCAGCAGAGTCAGGCAACTTCGGGAGTCTCCTCCTCGATGAAATCCTTAATCAGGCGATGAAGATAGGTTCGGGAAATGTGCAGGCTACGGGCCGCCAGCGTCTTATTGCCATTGCACTCGGCCACCGCCCTTTGCGCCAGCTTGACTTTGTAGTCGCGCAACTGATCTTCGAAGGAAGTCGCGGTCAGAGAATCACCCAAACCGAGCAGGTCGGGCTGTTGCAAGTCATCGGGTAACTGCTGAGGACCGACGGTATCGTCGTCAGTCAGAATGATGGCTTTTTGGATGACGTTCTCCAGTTCCCTCACATTGCCCGGCCAAACGTAGTCCACCAGCAGAGCCATCGCCGGAGGCGCGATGCTGCTCACCGGTTTACGATAGAGCTCGCTGTACTTCTTCAGAAAATACCGCGCGAGCATAGGGATATCCTCGCTGTGATCGCGCAAGGAAGGAGCCTTGATCCCCATTACGTTAACGCGATAATACAGATCCAGCCGGAAGCGTCCTTCCTCGACCATCTTCCCCAGGTTTCGATGCGTGGAGAACAGAACGCGTGCCTGGAGAGGAATTATGGCGCTGGTACCCAGGCGGCTGAAGTGCCTCTCCTGCAAGACGCGGAGCAGCTTCACCTGCGTATGGGGGCTGAGCTCTCCAATTTCATCCAGCAACAGAGTTCCCTGCCCGGCCTGCTCCAGATATCCTTTGCGGCTTCCGACCGCTCCGGTAAAGGCTCCCTTTTCGTATCCGAACAGCTCGGCCTCGATGAGGGTCTCGGGAATCGCACCGCAGGAGACCGCCACGAACGGACAGGACTGACGATCACTCAAATTGTGGATCGCGCGGGCGATGAGTTCCTTGCCGGTTCCAGTTTCTCCCGTGATGAGGACGAAAGCGTTCAGTGCTGTGACGCGGCGTATTAAATCGTACACGTGCTGGAGCCGGGCGCTGGATCCTATGAGCTGATCGCAGCCCTGAGTGGCGGTGGTGCGCAACTGCTGGCTGAGGTTGTAAAGATCCCGCCCTATACGAGAGTGTTCAAAGGCCCGGCGCGCGACGATTTTCAGCTCGGCCAGACATGGGGGCTTACGAAAGTAATCATAGGCGCCGCGCTGAACCAGATCTGTGGCGGCCTCGCAGTGGTCATCATCCGCCATCACCACCACTGGTACGCGAGCGGACCGCATATCCTCCACAAAATCGCGATGCTGGTCGGGGGAGCCGGAATCGAGATCCAGTACCACTACGTGGCAGCGTTGATTCCGAACGAGCTCTTTAATTCGTTCAGCGCTTGAGTCGAGGGTGACTTCGAACTCACCACCCATAGTTGGGCCAAGCATCAGCGGCAAATTCTGGTCTTGTGAGTACAGGAGAAGACGAATCATAGTAGTCCGTGCACAGTCCATCCATCGTCTGTGGCCGGAGTGCAATAGAGACGGATTATCCCTGTTGGCTACCCGATAGGAATAGGCCAAGCGCCTGTCAAGACCGGTTAACGAGGCGCCGACTCGATTGTGTTACGGAACAGTACTCGGAGAGCAGTTGCGGGGCCAGTCAGTAATTCCCGGCCATTCGAAGTAATGACGTGCAGGTCACCCGCCGCAAAGCGCGCCTGGACCCGTTGCATATACGCGAGATATTCCGGGTCCGAGGAGGGCAACGGAAACAGGATGAAGTCGCGGAAGGAATCGATCTGGAGACGGCTTACTAGGCGTGTGTCGCGGTGGCGCATCACGAAGACTCCGGTGGTGGACGCGAGAGGCACTTCAGGGTACTGGAGGATGAGGTAGTCGGGCAAATAATAGCCGGCGTGACGGTAGCCGAGGAAGTGGGAATCGAATCCCACGACGAGAGTTCTCTCAGGTGAGGCGATCTGCCGGACAGCATTCACCGTTGCGGCCAATTCTCGTTCGGAGCGCCGCACTTCGCGATAGGAACAGTACAGAGGAGCACGCAAGAAAATCGCGCAGTTGACCGCAGCGGCGGCACTCAGAAGGACGATTCGGGCGGGCGCTATAAGCGCGGAATGGCGACACCACTCGGCTGCCCAGAATCCCAGCCAGACACAGGCTGGGGGCAATAAGACCAGAAGATATCCGCTATTGACGAACTTCAGGTAGATGAAGGTGAATAAGAAGAGCCCCGGCGCGAGCCAGATCCAGGTGAAGATCTGGAGGTTTTTGTTCTTCGATTTCGATGGTCGCAAAAGCAGCAACGTGGCGGAGCCGAAACTGAGGACGCAGATCGCCAGGATCACACAAAGACGCGCCAAAGAAGTGAAGATCGGCGAAGTGAAGACAGTTTGGCGGGCCGGAACCAGCCGCCACAGCGACCAAAGACTCGTTAGGTAGGTGTGCGCGCCTCCGGACGCATAGAACATCGGGATGAACCAGGCGGCGATAACCAGGGTTAGCGCTCCTATTCCCCAAAGAGCTTGTCTGCGGGGAGCACAACGGATCGAGAACAAGAACAGAGGAGCCAAAACCAGCAGTGAGGACTGACGGAATCCTGTCGCCAGTGCCAAGGCGACCGCAGCGGGAAAGATAAAACGGCTCGACCCGCTATAGACACGCCAGCAGAGGTAGCCGATGACGACCGAAAAGCACGCTTCGACGATATATGTGAGTGCGACGGTGCCGTGAAACCAAGCGAGCGGGGAACAGATAAAGATGAGACCCGCAAAACGGGCGGATGAGGGTCCAAACCAGGTGCTTGCGAGCAGATAGATGATGGCGACGGTTCCGCAACTCGCCAGAATACTGATGGCGACCAAAGCCGTGTTGGCATCTTGAAAGATCGCATTCGAGAGTTTTCCCAGGCACACGTAGAGGAAATAGCCCGGGGGATGCGGCTGGTGAACGGCGGGATCGAAGCGCTGGAGTGCGAGCGCGAAATTAACCGAGTCAAGGTCGTACAAAAAGCGGCTTCGGAAGACCGTCCGGGTGAGCGCGGTCGCCGCGATCAAGAGCACGTTATCGCGGACCTGAAGAGTATTCATCGACCCCCGCAGGGCAATCAGGGGGCCATGGAAGCAAACCGGGCAGCAAAGAGCATGAATGATTCCGTCCCATTTTGAACCGTCTTCTCAGGTACACGCGTTCCATCGAGTCTGTGCACCGTGGTGTACGAAACAGGCGGTCGTCTTATGCCGGCGTGTTGGGATGAAACGGCGAACCTTGTGGTGGGCGACGTGCTTCAGCCAGGGTGAGGAGATCAATAAATGCGAAATATAACGCTAAGTCTCTATGTGAGACTTCAGAACCTAAGAAGCAGCCTGCGTAGCCTGGCCGCGGACGAGCACGGTCAAGATTTGATCGAGTACGCGCTAGTCGTCGCGCTGATCGCGTTCGCCGCGGCAGCCGGGATGACCACGGTGGCGACGAAGATCAACGCCGCCTTCACCAACATCGGCACCAAGCTGACTACCTACACCAGCTAAGGTCAACCGAGATGCACCATCAGGCCTTGAAATGACTCGAAACTGGAACGAGAGGAGATTCTTATGAATTCGGCGATACAGGGCCTGAGGTGCATCCTCCGAGGCCTTCTTCAAAACAAGCAGGGTCAGGATTTGATTGAGTACGCACTGGTAGTTGCGCTGATCGCCTTTGCAGCGGCAGCCGGGATGACCAGCGTCGCGACGCAGATCAACGCGGCATTCACCAATATCAGCGCCAAGATAACCACGTATACCACCTAGTCATCCACGCACCTTATCGGCCCCATGGCAACGATTCCGTCCATCTCCGATTCCTTAACAGCGGCCGGGAGCGCCTCCATCGTGCTTATCGTGCCGGATGCGGCGCGACGAGGGAAGCTCGATCGTATGCTGAACGATTCGGCCTTTCCAGTGGCTCGCGGGTGCAGTACGTATCCGGAATCGCGTTACCTCGAAGAACTAATCACCCTGGGTTGCGATGTCTTCGTGGTCGATCTGGACGCCAACATAGAACAGGCGCTGGCGCTGATCGAGAACATCTGCAGCCGCGACAACCCGGCCACGGTGATGGCGACTTCCGCCCGCAGCGATCCCGCTTTGCTGATTCGATCGATGCAAGCTGGCGCTCGCGAATTCCTGGCGGAGCCGGTGCTGGCAAAAACCCTCATTGATGCGGTGACCCGGGCCTTGACGCGCCGCGAAAAAACTCAAGATCTGGCTCCGACGGGGAAACTCCTGATGTTCGTGGGGGCCAAGGGCGGGTCCGGCGTGACCACGCTGGCGACCAACTTTTCTATCGCGTTGACGAAGCAGGATGCCGGCAAGGTTGTGATCGTCGATATGGACTTGCAGCTGGGCGAGGCCGCGCTGGGGCTGAACCTGACGTCGCAGTTCTCGGTACTGGATGCGCTCCGGAACGAGGGGCGCCTGGATAACGATTTTTTATCCAGCCTCCTGGTCAGGCACACCTCCGGACTAAGCGTGCTGGCGGCGCCCGAGCAATATACGCCGTTCAATTCGCTTTCGAGCGGCGTGAAAAAAGTCTTCACCATTCTGCGGCGCCAATTCGCGTTTGTGGTGGTAGATGCGGGTATGGCCATTTGCAACGCCGAAGAAACGCTGCTGGACTTGGCGGACACCATCTACGTGGTCACAGAGGCGAGCGTTCCCGCGCTGCGCAATGCCCGCCGTCTGCTGTCCTATATTGCGGGACGCGAGCGGAGTCCGCATGTGGAGATCATCGTCAACCGGTTCAACGGCAAGGAATTCGCAATCGACCAGAACAGCACGACCAAGGCTCTGGGCCGGCCCGTGGACTGGAAAATTCCCAACGATTCGCCATCGGTGAGGACGGCCGAGAACACCGGCGTGCCACTGGCCATGAAGGACTCGCCGATCAGCCGCGTGGTGGACCAGATGGCGGTCATCGCGTCGGGCAAGCCGGCGCAGAGCAAGAAGTCTAAAACGTTGCGGGGGCTGTTTCAATGAACGGGATCGGGGAAAGCCCATAAGGAGCACGGGTGGATACGCTTAATCTTGAACAGCTCAAAACCGAAGTGCATCAGGCCGTTCTCTCCAAGCTGAACCTGGAAAAACTGTCGCAGGTCGAAGGGCTGCGGGCGCGGCATGCGGTGGCGGCCGTCGTCCAAGAAACGCTGGCCAGCCGCAACGTGCCGCTGACGGCTCATGAAAAGAGCCAAATCGAATCCGACCTGCTGGACGAGGTTTTTGGACTGGGACCGCTGGAGGTGCTGCTCAAGGATGCGTCCGTATCTGACATCCTGGTGAACCGCGCCAATATGGTTTTCGCGGAACGGCATGGCCTGCTCGAAAAAACCAATGTCGTCTTTAGGGATGACCGGCATCTGATGCAGGTGATCGACCGGATTGTCTCGGGAGTGGGGCGCCGCGTGGACGAATCTTCGCCCATGGTGGACGCCAGGCTTCCGGATGGTTCTCGCGTCAATGCCATTATTCCCCCCCTAGCGCTCGACGGGCCGTGCCTCTCCATCCGGCGGTTTGGAAGCGGTCCGGTGGCTGCCGAGACGCTGGTGAAACTGCAGAGCATCTCGCCGGGAATGCTGGAGGTACTGGCGGCGGCGGTCAAAGCGCGTATTAGCATGCTGATCTCGGGGGGCACGGGAGCCGGCAAAACCACGATTCTCAACATTCTGTCGAGTTTCATTCCGCACAAGGAACGGCTCATCACGATTGAGGATGCCGCCGAGTTACAGCTGCAACAGGAAGACGTGGTGCGCCTGGAGACGCGGCCCGCCAATGTAGAGGGCCAAGGTGGAATCCGGCAGAGGCAGCTTCTGGTCAACAGCCTCCGCATGCGTCCGGACCGGATCATCGTCGGGGAGGTGCGCGGAGAGGAAGCTTTCGACATGCTGCAGGCCATGAACACAGGCCATGAAGGCTCGATGACGACGATTCATGCAAATTCCTCCCGCGACGCGCTTTCGCGTTTGGAATCGATGGTCGCCATGGCCGGCCTGAATCTGCCGGATCGCGCACTTCGCCAGCAGATCACGTCGGCTATTTCGATCGTAGTGCAGGTGGCACGCCTGAGCGACGGGACCAGGAAGGTGACCAACATCTCGGAGATCACCGGCCAGGAAGAAGACGTCATCAGCATGCAAGACGTGTTCAATTTCGTGCGCAAAGGCATCGGACCCGACGGCAAAGTGATCGGAATATTCGCGCCCAGCGGAATCCGGCCTAAGTTTCTCGACCGGCTGCGCATCGCCGGCATTATGCTCCCGGCGGACATCTTCGAACAATCGGTGGAGGTGGCCTAAGGCCTTAGAGGAGTTTATGTGGACGATTCTGATCGCATTGACGATGGCGCTGGCGACGCTCGCGTTGGCGGTGAACCTCCTCTGCAACAGCGCTCGCGAGGAGCAGGTGCAGCGGAGGCTCAAGATCGTGCAGCAGTCGGAATTCGCGGCCACCGATCTCGAATCGACCGCCGACATCCGCAAAATCCATCAGTTCAGTAGGTACGAATGGCTAAATCTCATCCTGGCACGTCTGGATCTCGCATCCCGGCTGCATCGACTGCTGGAGCAGGCGGATCTGAAATGGACCGTCGGGCGCCTCCTTACGATGTGTTTCTTCGGCTGGATCGGAACGGCCTGTCTGCTGTATCTGAGGATGGGATCGGTGATGTGGTCAGCCGGTCTGGGTGCAATCGTCATTCCGGTGCCGTGGCTCTACGTGCTGCGCCGCCGTGGCAGGCGCTTTCGGAGCTTCGAGGAGCAGATGCCAGAGGCCATCGACCTGTTATGCAGCGCATTGCGAGCCGGGCATAGTCTGATGACGGCGATCGGATTTATCGGGCAAGAGGCCAGGCAACCCCTGAGCGGGGAGTTCAGCACCTGCTTTAAGGAGCAGAACTATGGCGTGGACTTGCGCACAGCTCTCCTGAATCTGGGGAACCGGATAGCGGTACAGGACCTTCAGATCTTCATTGCCGCGGTACTGATTCAAAAAGAAAGCGGCGGCAATCTGGCTGAGGTCCTAGAAAAAGTGGCGCAGACATCGCGCGAGCGATTCCGGCTGCGCAAGCAAATCCGTGTGCATACGGCACAGGGAAGGATGACCGGATGGATCCTGGCGTTGTTGCCGGTGGCGCTGGGATTTGCGATGTACATGGTCCACCCGGAGGGGATCAGTATCCTTTGGACCAATCCGATAGGGCTGAAACTGTTGTACGCCGCTGTCGTTATGAACGTATTGGGAGCGCTGGTAATCCGGAAAGTTATCCGGATCCGCATCTAGGAGCCTGACATGTGGACTGCATTTCTTGCGTTTGGAGCCGCGTTTCTGCTGATCCTGACCGGCGGCGTCCTGGTGTTTTATCGCAGCAACGCGGTCCGCAGGCTTTCTCAAGTCATGGCGCAGGGTGAGATGGCCGTGCTGGCGGGCATGACCGGAGAATCGCCGGCCATTGCCCGGTTGGAAAAACTGCTCTCTCCATTTCAAGGAGTGGTTCCGCGTAACCAGACGGAAGTTTCGAATCTGCAAAAGCAGCTGGCCCGCGCGGGCTATCGCGAACCCAGACACGTGAACGCTTACTATTCCGGCAAAGTGCTCGTGCCGGCATTTCTGTGCGTGGTGACGGCTCTTTCGGGATCCTTCGGGCTCACTCCTCTTTTTGCGTATGCCGGCGCCCTGGGTCTCGGATTCCTGGTGCCGGATTTCTGGTTGGGCCGGCTAATTTCCGCACGGCAAATTAATATTCGGCTTGGGCTGCCGGAGGCCCTGGATCTTCTGGTGGTCTGCGTCGAGGCCGGACTGAGTCTCGACAGGGCCATCATGCGGACGGCCGAAGAAATGCGCGTGAGCCAACCGGCGATCGCCGATGAACTGAGCCTGATCAGCCTGGAGCAGCGCGCTGGACGCCCGCGTGCGGATGCCTGGAACGAATGCGCCACGCGGACGGGTGTAGACACCGTGCGCGCCTTGGCCGCCTTGATCATTCAGGCCGACCGGTTCGGAACCAGCGTGGGCAAGGCGCTTCGCTCCCATGCCGAGACACTGCGCACGCGGCGCCGGCAGGATGTGGAGGAACAGGCCGCCAAGACCACGGTGAAACTGGTCTTCCCACTGGTGCTACTGATCTTTCCGTCGCTGTTTGTTGTGACGCTGGGGCCGTCCATGATCGTCATGTTCCAGGCGTTCCAGACATATTTTGTTTGAGGTGAAGCTGGTGAGATTAATGTTCGCCTCGGAAAGGAGACCGCCATGGACAACGTTACGATTATCCGGAGCATTGCAGGAATCTGCTTTTTCATCGTGATTGCATTCCTCATCATGCGCCGCCGCAAGAAACTCAGCTAGCAATGCAGCGCGCATTGGAAACAGTTGCCAGGGTATCCCTGACGATGCGGGCCGGACGCCACTCACCGCAAGACGCAGGCTTCCGGCTCGCCAAGACACAGGAAGAGAGATCAGGATGAAGGCGACGTTCTGCGTTTTC
Source organism: Bryobacteraceae bacterium (assembly GCA_025980665.1). GTDB lineage: Bacteria > Acidobacteriota > Terriglobia > Bryobacterales > Bryobacteraceae > Palsa-187. The sequence continues at coordinate 36,376 of JAICXC010000022.1, read as the reverse complement.
AATCGCACGCGGGAATCGTTTCTATGCCTAAGTGCTATTGGAACGCTACCAACTTTATCGCCGAACGTATCCACAGAAGGCCGGGAGTTATGGATGGAGCCGTCGAAGCCAGCCCGCGAAGACGGAATGTGGCTGATGCGATCGCCGGGCAAATATACGGTGGGCAGGCAGTTTCCAGTGGACCGGATTTATTTGGATCAAGGAAATCGGGTGCTTCAGTTAATCGAACATCTGAATCCTTTGCAGATTGTCTCGGTCCACTGCTGTTATGCCAGCGTTCTAGAAGTGAGGATCCGCACGATATATTCATCTCGGACCCGCGTGGGCGACAAGTTGCTCATTTGTTTCCCTCAAGACGTGCAAACGAAATGGGAAGAGCTTCAGGTTCAAACGACCTGGATGAGACAGGAGGCAGTTCCGTGTTCAGAAGGCTGATCGGCACGTTCTCCGCCTGGTTGGAGAGTAATCCCCGCCCGCGGCGCGCGCCGAGAACGGCCGAGCCATCCCTTATGGTGTATTACTGGGATGGCTCGGTCCCGGAAGGACGCAAAATTCGCGATATCAGCACTAGCGGGGCGTATGTTGTCACGCCCGAGCGCTGGTATGTCGGGACCATCGTCCGCTTGGTTCTGCAAGGCTATAAGACCACGCCCCAGTCCGATGGAGGCATTGTGCCTTCGCGTTCGACGTCGATCGCCTCGCGAGTGGTGCGGCATGGGCCGGACGGAATTGGAGTGGAATTCATTTTTTCGACACCCGCGGAACGGAAGGCATTGCTGGAGTTTCTGACAGCCATTCCCCAAACCGAAGGCTCCTCGGTGGGACTCTTTGCGGCGACCGGGGGACAAGCACTGGTGGAATTCGCGCTGGTTCTTCCGATGGTGTTCCTCTTGATTGTGAACGCCGTGAACTTCGGTGCGTTCCTGTTCGCCTGGATCACGGTGGCGAACGGCGCGCGCGCGGGCACGCAATACATGTCGCAGGGAAGAGCGACCGTCGGAACACCGACGCCGGCCACAGCCGCCCAGATCACCAGTCTGATTACCAGCGATATCTCTTCCCTTCTGAACCGGGCGAGTCTGGCTGTGCGCGTGTGCAAGAACAATAACGGCGTAATAGCTTGCTCCGGTCCTGGCGCGTACCTTCCGCCAGCCGACCCGGAATCCACACAATACGTGCTGGTGTCCGTGGATGTGACCTACACCTACCGGCCCTTGCTTCCGCTGTGGGATTTTCCGGCACTGGGCATTCATGCCACCCTTCCGACGACCACCATTCACCGCCAGGCCAGCATGAGAGTGCTGCAATGACTTCAAGCGTACGAGGTGACAGGCGCGAACGCAATCGGGGCCAGACTCTGGTGGAATTCAGTCTGGTAGCGTTGCTGTCCGTGATTCTGCTTCTGTCGATCGTGGAGATCAGCCGCATGGCGTTGGTTTACACAACCATCGCAAACGCCGCACGCGCGGGAGCCCGCTACTCGATCGTCCACGGCGGTACGCGCACCGGTAGCGGCGTGGACGGACCGAGCGGACCGGCGCCAAACCCTCCCCAGGTCCTCACGGTTATCCAGAATTTCGCCAGTGCCGGGCTGCTGAGCACGGGCAACCTGAGCATCAGCGTGACGTATCCGGGAGCCAGCAATGCTCCCGGGCAGATGGTGTCGATCACCGTGATTTATCCTTACGATCCCTTGACCAGCTATTTCCCGTTCCGGGTACGCCTGGGAAGCATGTCGCAGGGGGTAATCGCGTTTTGAAGCATCCGGTCCCTGGTTCAGTCGGAGAGAAGGGCCAAGCCGTGTTGCTGGTCATCTTGGGCATGAGCCTGTTTCTGATTGGCGCCTTGGGCCTGGCGATCGATGGCGGCCAGATGTATGCGCACCGGCAGATGGCACAGACCGCCGCGGACGCCGCCGCAGAGGCGGGCATCATGAGTGTGCTCGCGGGAACCAATGCCACTTCTGCGTTTCCATTCGCAACGGGGATTCCACCCACTCCATTCACCTGCTCGACGATCGACGGTCGCACACCGTGCGTATACGCGCGCACGAACGGGTTCGGCGCATCCGCAGCAGATACCGTGACGGTCGATTACCCGTCGGCGGTGGCCGGGGTGCCTCTGTCCAGTGATCCGGTGCCCGCGATTCGGGTCACCGTCAGAAGAGTTTTAAATACCGGTCTGATCCGGTTCATCGGACCTTCCACGACCTCCATCGGCGCCATCGGCGTGGCTGCCATCGTCAATCAGAACAACCGGGTGCCCTTGCTGGTGACCCACCCAACGCTAGCGAATGCGCTAACAAATGGATCCGCGCAGCTAAAAGTGTGTGGAGGTCCGCCGCGAAGCATCGAAGTGAACTCGAATAACGCACAGGCCGTGTCGATCAGTAAAGTCGTGGACCTCTCGCATGCCGGCCCGAACGATCCCGGCGACTGCTCCAGCGGCACTGGCGGCGATTTCGCGGTTTTCGGCGGACCCACCAGTGCTCCCGCCAGCTTGAATCTGGGCCTTGTCGGCCGTTACGATCAGCCGGCCACACCCCAGCGGGATCCTTACGCAAACATTCCCGCGCCAGCCGTTCCGGCTCTGGGAACCAAATCTGTCATATCGGGTGTTGGCTGCCCGGTGGCGCAGTGTACGCTCTACACTCCCGGCCTGTACTCCGGCCTAGTGGTTCAAAACGATACGGCACTGTTCAGGCCCGGCCTCTATTACATCGTCGGCAGTGCTGGCTTCAGCAATCAAGCCAACGGCAACATGCTGATGGCGGTGGGGTACCCACCCGATCCCCAGACCGGATCGGGAATGGTGGTTTACAACACCGGCACTGGGATTTTCGATATTGGCGCCAATTCGAATGCCCACCTGGTGGGATCCGATAACAATTCCTTCTACGAGGGACTGCTGTTTTTCGAGGATCGGAATGCCGTGGCCTTGACCCACAACGTGGGAGGAGGTGGAACCATCGTCCTGACCGGAGCGCTGTACATTACCAACTGGCTGAGCGTCATGCAAAATCAACCCAGCCAATACCAGAATCTGGATCTGGGCGGAAACGCGGGGATTCTGATCAATGGGTCGATTGTAGTGGGCACTTTGAGCATGGCCGGGACCTCGTTCGTCACTTTCAACCTGGCGGCCGGACCGAGTTTGATCACCCGACGAGCCGCGCTTGTCCGATAAGCCGCAAGCCTTGTGTGCCCGCTTGCAGGCACTCTTGCAGACTGGTGTGCTCCTGCGTCTACAAGGCGATCATGGCATGCCGAGAACTCGCTGAAAGCACAGTCGCGGGGGCAGGACTCCCAATGGGCGATAAATTGCGTTTGCAAACGTACAGAGGTGATGTGACGCGTCAGGTCGGACTTCATGAATAGGCGGATTTTGGCCATCTTCATTTGCGCTCTGATCGGCGGGGCGAGCGTCAGCTATTTGGTCTATCGAATGATAGGTAGCCGTCCCGGTACGCCAGCGCCGATGGCCGAGGTGGTGGTCGCCGCGCGCGACCTCCATATCGGAACGCTGATCGGTCCTCTCGACGTGCGCATGGGGCCGTGGGCGGGGACGCTGCCGAAGGGTGCGCTGGCCAAACTGGACTTAGCGCTCAATCGCGGGGTGACCGCCGGCATATACGAGGGGGAGCCCATCATCGCAGACCGTCTGGCGACCGCCGGCTCGGGCGGCGGCCTCGCCGCCATCATTCCGCTGGGCATGAGAGCCTCCGCGGTACGGGTGAACGACGTAGTTGGACTGGCCGGGTTCGTCACGGCGGGAATGCGTGTGGATGTCCTCATGAGCGGGATGGTGCCGGGCAGCAATCCCGTCGAAGGACCTCGTGTCAACACGCTGCTGCAAAATATTCAGGTTCTGTCGGCGGGTGAGAATCTTCAGAAGGATAGTGAAGGCAAGCCCCATGTGGTGCAGGTCGTCAATCTCCTGGTGACGCCGGAGCAAGCCGAGAAGCTCACGCTGGCGGGCAACCAGACCCAGATTCAGCTGGTGTTGCGGAATCCCCTGGACATGCAGACAACCAGCCCGCCAGGCACCATGATGTCTCAGCTCTTCGACAACTCGGGGGTGCATCCGCCACGCGCGCCAAGTCCCGCCCTGGAAGGGAGATCACGCGCCGCCCGTGGGGAGTTGGGCGTAGCTACTTCTGCACCATCGGCTCCTTCCGTTGCACGGACTACGGATGCGCCTCCGCGCAAGCTCCGCGTCATCGAAGTCTTCAACGGCGCTGCCAAGACGGAAGTGACCTTCACTGTCCGGGAGGATCCAAAGTGAAAATAAAACTGCGCTGCACTGCGAAACCTCAGAGCTTCTTGTGTCTGGCTCGATTCCTGGGAAGCGCTCTACCGTTTGCGCTGCCGGTGGTTGGATTAACGCTGCTGTTCCTATCCGCGGGGGCTCAGGAGCGCCGGGGAACTGTCCCACAGACACCTCAGTCGCTGGACCTGATCGTGGGCAAGTCCCTCCTGGTCGATAGCATCCATCCGATGGAGCGCGTATCGGTCGGCTTGGGAGGCTTCGCGGAAGCGACGGCCGTCAGCCCAAGCGAAGTGCTGCTGAGCGGGAAAGCTCCCGGAGAGACTTCTCTGATCATCTGGCAGGACGACGGAAGCAAGCTGTATTACGACGTCGCCGTTCGGCCGAGCCGTTTCCTGGCCGAAAATCGCATTGCGCTGGCCGATCGCCAGTTGAAAGAAGAATTACCCGGCCAAAATATCCAGCTAAGCCTCGAAGACGATACCTTTTTCCTGCGTGGCCGGGTGAAAGACATGACCAGCGCGGAGCGCGCCTACTCCATCGCATCCACCTTAGGGAAAGCCGTCAATTTACTATATGTGGATGTCCCGCAACCCGAGGCGCAAATCCTGCTCAAGGTTAAATTCGCCAGCGTGGACCGCAACATCAGCAGGCAAATAGGGGTGAACCTGTTCAGCACCGGAGCCGCCAACACGCTCGGCTCGATATCGACGGGACAGTTCAATCCCCCTGGACTCACAATGCCAACCGGCGCGAATCCCGCTGCCGTGACTCTTTCCGATGCCCTTAACGTCTTCCTATTCCGGCCAGACCTCGATCTAGGCGCGACTATCAAACTGCTGGAAAGCCGGGGCCTGCTCGAGGTTCTGGCCGAGCCAAATGTCATGGCACAAAATGGAAAGCCAGCCAGCTTTGTGGCCGGAGGCGAGTTTCCTTACCCTGTAGTTCAGGGATCGACTGGAGCCGGCGGGGCTGCGGTAACCATCCAGTTCCGCGAATTCGGCGTGCGGCTGAATTTCATTCCGACCATCACGCCCCGCGGAAGTATTTCGTTGCGAGTCGCTCCGGAAGTGAGCGCACTCGACTTCACGCACGGGTTGACCGTGAATGGATTCTCCGTGCCCGCCATCACCGTCCGCAAACTGGATACCGCGGTGGAGTTGAACGAGGGGCAAAGTTTCGCCATCGGCGGGTTGCTGGATAACCGGGTTACGGATTCTCTCGAAAAGGTGCCCTTCCTGGGAGATCTCCCGATCCTCGGCAAGTTCTTCCAGTCCAAATCACGCACTAAGGAAAACACCGAACTCCTGGTTATCGTCACTCCGGAACTGGTCCGGCCGATTCCACACGGCGCGCCGCTGCCACAACTGAAATATGGGATACCGTTCATGGATCCGAATACGCCTGCGGATATGATGACGCCGGCCAAGGACACAGCGGTGTTCGCTCCACCCAGCTCGATTCCGGTTGAGATACTGCTGAGGAGTCTGCAGGCGGAATCGGTCAACGCGGATCAATCCCGCGCGATTGCGGCGCCATTGGCTGCGCCGATGCCTTCTCCCGGAACCTCGCCCAAGAGATAGCCGGCCCGAACAACTCATAGTGAGACGCCGGTGGGCTCCTGCACTGCCTCCTGAATGGCTCTCTGCGCGGAATCGCTATCCACCGGCCTGGAAAAGTAGTAACCCTGGCCGTAACCGCATCCGAGTGATGCCAGCTTGACCAGCTGCTCCCGCGTCTCGATACCTTCCGCAACCACACTCAAGCCCAAGCCGTGCGCCAAGCGCAGAATCGTTTCGACCAGATGCAAACTTTCCGGCTCCGTGTCCAGATCCTTCACGAAAGAACGGTCGATTTTAACGGTCGAGAATGGATAGTCGTGCAAACGGCTCAAAGAGGAATACCCGGTCCCGAAGTCGTCGATCTCGAGGCTAACATCCAGCTCACGCAACCGGCGCAGCGTAAATGCGGTCCGGTCGTGATCTTCCACAATAGAGCTTTCGGTCACTTCGATTCTCAAACTTTGCGGATCCAGTCCCGTTTCCCGTAAAATGCGCGCGACGTTCGGAACCAGTTCGGGATCGGCCAGCTCTCGCGAGGACGCATTGACGCTGATGGTCAGAGGGGGCTGCTGCGGATGATTGCGCTGCCATTCGGCCATTTGCCGGCAGGCTTCGTGCATGACCCACTGGCCTAGCGGGACAATCAGCCCGGTCTCCTCGGCCACCGGAAGGAACTCGCCAGGCATTACAATGCCTCGCTCGGGATGGTTCCATCTCACGAGCGCTTCATACCCCACTACTTTGCCCGTGGTCAAGGATACTTCCGGTTGGTAATACACCAAGAAGTTGTTTTCGTCGATTGCACTGCGCAGGTCCGATTCCAATTCCATTCGCGCCAACGCCCGTCCGCGCATGCCTTCATCGAAGGTTTCAAGACGTGCTTTGCCGCGAGTCTTGGCGTAATACATCGCGGTATCGGCATTACGCAGCAGATCGTTGGCGGTAGCGGCGGAGTCTCCCATGGCGACGCCGATGCTGACCGTGGCAAAGATGATGCGGCCGTGGATTTCGAAATGCGATGCGAACTGAGTCAGGATCCGCTCGGCCACCGTGGTCGCATCGGAGCGAGAGTGCAGGTCTTCGAGCAACACCGCGAATTCGTCCCCGCCGAAGCGTGCCACCGCGGACGGAAATGCAATGCGTGCGCTTACGTCGGTTGACCGAACGCTCGATCGGAGCCGCTCGGCAATCTCAATCAGCAGCATATCGCCGGTCTCGTGCCCTAAACCGTCGTTCACTATTTTGAACCGATCGACATCCAGAAACAGGATCGCGAAGGCGCCTGCGTTTCCGGCGCATTCTTCGATCAGCGCTTCCAGGCGATCGATGAAATATAAACGGTTACGAAGCCCGGTCAGCGGGTCGACCACTTTTCCCTGGGTGATGTCGCTCTGCGAGCCCGCCATGCGGACAATACGTTGGGAAGCGTCGCGAACCACGATACCGCGGCACAGGACCCACAGGTAACCGCCGTCCTTCCGACAGATGCGGTACTCACTGGCAAAGATTGGTTCCGCGTCTCTATTGCGGGCCACAATCTCCGCTTTCACGCGCTCGCGATCGCTCGGATGAATCCGGCTGAACCAGTCTTCCAGATCGGGGTGAATTTCCGCATCGGAATAACCCAGCATTTCTTTCCAGCGCGAGGAAAGATAGAGCTCCCGGGTCACCGGGTTCCAGTCCCATAAGCCATCGTTGGCGCCCTGCGCCGCAAGCGCATATCGTTCCTCGCTGGCGCGCAGCGATTCTCCCTGTAACTGAATCTGCCCGAGCATGTCATTGAAGGAATCAATCAACAGGCCGATCTCGTCATCGGCGCTCTTTTCCGCGCGGAGTGCGTAATCCCGCTGGCTCGAAACCCGTTGGGCCACGCCCGCCAAGTAGGCGATCGGCCCAGTGATCACGCGTTGTAGGCGGGCCATCGCCAGCAGCGATACCAGCAGTGAGGCCGCCAGAACCGCGGCCACGATTCCCGCATAACGCTTCAGGCGCATCGTTATCTCGCTGGTACCGGAGATCAGCAAGACCGTGCCAACTCGCTCGCCGGTCAGTTGGATGGGTTGAAAGAGAAGCAGGATGCCGTTCTCAAAATAAGCGCCATCCAACCGGGGATGGCGGGGGGCCGCCGCCACGACGGTCCTAGGATCATCATAATTCGCGAAGGAATTACCGGCTTTGTCATACACGACGGCCAGGAGGATTCTCTGGTCGCCATGCAAGGAGGCCAGCGTTTCCCGCGCCGCTTGCTTGTCCCCGAAACTCACGGCGGCCCTGCTGCCCGCTGCCACGATCTCTGCCAGCGCGGACATCTCCCGCGTCTCCGCCAACCGGTATTGACGGCTTTCGTAGCTCAGCAGGCCCGCTCCGGCCAAGATCAGCGCGACACTGGTGGTCCCGACGATCAGGATCGTCAGCTTGGTCCGGATCGACGAGTTCCTGAACGCCGTTGTCCAGCCGCGGGCGGCCGGTGCTGTGATCTGCGGAAGCAGGTTCATTGTACCGATGTGCACCGCATATCAAGCACCATCTCAACGCGCGCCAGTCAGCGCCGCCTCCTGGAGTCCGACGTGCAGGAGCCCTTCTGGAGAAATCCAAAGTGACAACTTTGCCGTGCCGTGCGATTTCAGCAGCAAAAACGATGCTGGCAATCCTTTGCGATATTCTCATCCGGCTGTGTTCTATGCTTGCAGCAAGTTGCTTCCCCATGGCGGTCGCCGCGGGTCAGAAATCTCCTCAGGGATCTATTTCGAGGGATATTAGCGAGCTCGCGCCAGAAGACCTAGTGCAACTCAAAGCGACCTCCGCGACCAACAAGCAGCAATCGCTCTCAACGGTAGGAGCGGCGCTCCATGTGATCACACGTGAGGACATTGCGTCTTCGGGAGCTAACAATATTCCCAATCTGTTGCGATTAGTGCCCGGCGTACAGGTGGCGCAGATCAACTCCAACCAGTGGGCGATCAGGGGCAGAACCTCCTAAGTCCGAGGCATATGGAGTGCGGAGATCTGCAGAGAGTTCTGATTCCCGGTCAGGTGCAACGCAGCTGGTTTGTGAAATTGGCATGGCGTTTCTGATTTCATTCCGAACGTGGTGCGCTGTGCTTCTTGTAAGTCTGGCTTCCGGAATCTGCCGGGCGCAAACATTTAACGAGTATCAGGTGAAGGCGGCCTTCCTCTATACGTTCGCAAAATTCATCGAGTGGCCTCCGCAGGCTTTCGCGGAACCCTCTAGCGCGATAACTATTTGCATCCTGGGCGAAGATCCGTTCGGGAGGTTTCTGGACGATGCGGTGAGAGCCAAGAGCGTCGCCGACCGGCCACTGATCGTGCTCCGGATAGCCAACCTTCCGGCTGCACGGGAATGCAAGATCCTCTTCATTGCGGCATCTGAGCGCCGCCGGATGCCAGCTCTTCTAGCCGCGGCCGCTCGGCCCGGCCTGCTAACGGTGGGAGACACCGCGGAGTTTGCCGCCCAGGGTGGAGTAATCGCTCTTCGGCTGGACGGCGAGCGGATCCGCCTGCTGGTGAATCTGACCTCGGCGGATAAGGCGCAGTTGCGTGTTAGCTCCCGTGTGCTGAGCATCGCAACCATCGTGAGGTGAAATGAAGCTGAAAGAGGTGGACGCTAATACGGAACGGAAGCAGGATTGCATCCTGGACGCGATTACCAAGATTGCAGCGAACCTGATGGCGGCTCTCTCACTGGAGGCCGCGCTACCGGCGGCGCTTATGGAGGCGGGCGAAGCCATTGCGGCCCACCGCGTGGTGCTTCTGAAAAGCATCCAGGCGCCGGACGGCGGCTTTTTGATGAGCGAGCGGGGTCACGCTAAGCGAAAATGGACCGTAGCCGAGTCCGATGCGTTACAGGTGCTCGGCGAGATCATCGGAGCTTCAATTGCACGCGCCCGGAATACCTCGGAGTTAGCAGATGCCAAACGCATTGTGGACAACAGCACCACCGTGCTGTTTCGCATCAAAGCCCAGCCGGGCATGCCCCTGACCTATATTTCAGAAAATGTTTCCAAGTGGGGTTATTCGCAGGCGCAATTCCTATCGTCGTCCACTTTTTACCTGGATATTGTCCACCCCGACGATGTCCTGCGAGTAGTGGCATGGTTCGAGAGGCTGCTAACGGACCTTGCCGTGTCCTTCTGGTTGATATTCCGCGTCCGATTTGCTGACGGGAATTATCGCTGGTTTGAGAATCACATCTCTGCCCTCCATGACCATGCCGGCACTCTGGTCGCGTTTGAAGGCATGCTGTTTGATATTACTGCGCGCAAGCAGGCCGAAGAACAGGTCGACTTGGGAAACATTCTGTTTCGCACCGCCATGGAGAAATCGCCAAATGGCTTTCTGGTTGTCGGCGCCGACCAGCGGATTCTCACCTGCAACCAGCGCTTTCTGGATATGTGGAAGATTCCTGCCGAGACCGCGAAGTCGGAGCTGGATAAAGTCCTGTTAGAGGCGGTCAGGATGAAGCTCAAAGATGGGCAAGGATTCCTGGCCCGGCTCGAAGGGTTATATGCACATCCCGAACAGGAGATCGAGGACGAAATCGAATTCAAGGACGGTCGAATCTTTGAAAGACACAGCGCCGCGCTTCCCGCACCGAATCAGCACAACCTTGGACGCACGTTCTTCTTTCGCGATATTACCGAGCGCAAGCAGGATGAGGCCAAAATGGCACGGCTAGCGCGGACAGACGCACTGACGGGGCTGGCTAACCGGATCACATTCCTCGATCGGCTGGGATTGGCGCTGGCGGCATCGCGCCGCGGAGACACGCCCTTCGCGGTGCACTATGTGGATCTGGACAACTTCAAAGATGTGAATGACTCGCTGGGTCATCAGACCGGCGATGTGTTGCTGAAGACCGTCGCGCAGCGGATGACCAGCGCGGTGCGTGAAAACGATTTAGTTTCGCGCTTCGGAGGCGACGAATTCGCTATTCTTCAGTCCGACGTGACAGATCCTTCCACGGCAGGAAGCTTGGCGGCGAAAATCCGGACCCTCCTGGCGGAGCCATATACTATCGACGGCAACGTGCTTCGGATCACTGCGACGATGGGCATCGCACTGTATGCGCCGGAGGTGGAGAACGCGGCTGAGATCCTGGGTCAAGCCGACCGGGCGCTGTATCGCGCCAAGGAAGAGGGTCGTGACCGCTACCGTTTTCATTCGCAGGAGCTAGACGCCGTGGTCCACGAGCGCGTCAGCATCGCGGAAGACTTGCGCGCAGGAATCGATCGCGAAGAGCTGGAGTTGTACTATCAACCGCAGGTAACGGTGGCCTCGGGCGAGGTCGTAGGCGTAGAAGCGCTGGTGCGCTGGAACCATCCTCGCCTGGGCCAACTCTCGCCCGGCGCATTCCTGAGCGCCGCGGAGCGGACGGGTGTAATCGTCCCGCTGGGAGCATGGGTCCTGGACAAAGCTTGCCAGCAGTTCCGGCAGTGGCGGGATCAGGGCGTAGAACCTCCGGTGATATCGGTCAACCTTTCGGGTTCTCAATTGAAGCTGGGCCGCGATTTCTATCAGGACGTCCAGAAGACCTTGCTCAAATGGGGACTTGAACCGCAAGATCTGGAATTCGATGTGCCGGAAGCGGTCCTCTCGGACGCCTTTGGCGCGAATCCGGACGTGCTTCAGAAGCTCCACACACTGGGAGTTCGCATCGCAGTCGATGACTTCGGGGCTGAATTTACCTCCATCGGACGGCTTAAAGCCTATCAAGTCAAGCGCCTTAAGATCGCTCCGCAACTCATCAAAGCGATGACGTTTAATCCCGCCGATGCGGGCACAGTTCGCTTGATGCTGCACCTCGCGAGCCAACTGGGAATTGAGATTATCGCCAAGAGCGTAGAGACTGAGGAACAGCAAGCCTTTCTGCTGTCCACCGCTGAAGGCGCTAACGCTCAGGGATTCTTCTACAGCAAACCCTTGCCTGCCGGACAGGCGACCGATTTTTTGCTTCACAAAAAAATCGAATCACACACGGTGACCGGCGAGGCGCAGACGCTGCTGGTGACACCGCTAAAGGGCTGACGATCGCTATATCGTGGCCGTGCGTGCGTGCCAGTGGAGCCCCAGGTGCGCCATCATTAAACCTTCGTCCGTGGGGATGACATATGCAGGCAGACGCGATTGCTCGCGAGTGATGCGCCGTTCGCCATCCGTTTCCCCATTCTTCGCGGGATCCAATTCCACACCGAAGGATTCTAGGCCCGTGCAAATGCTCTGCCGGATTCCCGATGCGCCTTCTCCAATACCGCCGCTAAATATGATGGCCGTGGCTCCGCCCATCGCGGCGAGATAAGCGCCGACGTATTTCTTGACCCGGTAGCAGAAAACGTCCAACGCCAACAGGGCGCGTTCGTCCGTCTTTGCTCGTTCCACAAGAACTCGCACATCTTGTGAGATCCCCGAGATTCCCAGCAGTCCGGCATCTGTGTTCAACCATCGTTCCACCTCTTCCACGGAAACGTTTTCTTTCCGCGCGAGGAATCCGATAACCGCCGGATCCAGGTCACCCGACCGTGTGCCCATCACCAGGCCTTCAAGCGGCGTGAAGCCCATCGAGGTATCCACCGATTCACCGTTCTTGATCGCGGTGGCGGAACATCCGCCCCCCAGGTGCAACGTGATGATATTGGTCTGCGCGACCGGGGTTCCGGTCATTTCCGCATAGCGCAGCATCAGGTAATTGTGCGAGATCCCGTGGAATCCGTAACGGCGGATGCGATGCTTGGCGGCCAGCTGGTGCGGAAGGGCGTAGGTGTACGCGATCGGCGGAATTGTTCGGTGAAAGCTCGAATCGAAGATCGCCATTGCAGGCACGCGCTTCTGCAGGGCCTTCTGAAATGCCCGAAATACAGCCACGGAAGTGGCGTTGTGCAGGGGCGCGAGATCCTCCAGGGCTTCGATGCCCGCGAGAACCTCGTCGTCTATCCGCACCGGATCGTGGTAGCGGTCTCCGCCCTGCACTACTCGCAAAGCCATGAGGTCGAAATCGGCCGCAGTCCACTGCATGCGGTTGAATAACTGGGAGGCTGCCTCGGCGTGGTCGTTTATCGGTTCGATAACGCCCGAGAGAAGTTCCTTTCCGCGAACCTGGTCGCCGCGGGGCGGATCGGCGGAGATCAGCGCGTATCGGAGAGACGAACTGCCGGGGTTTAGGATGAGGACCTTCATGGCTTACCGGCTTTTAGTGTTTCAGGTCCGGAGGCTGCGATACAATCGGATGCAATTGCGACGCAGCGTCCTTTTTATTTTCGGTACTCGGCCGGAAGCGATTAAGCTCTGTCCGCTGCTCCGCAAGCTGAGATCGTTTCCCGAACTGTACGAAACCAAAGTCTGCGTGACCGCTCAGCATCGCGGGATGCTCGACCAAGTCCTGGCGGCTTTCGAGGTAACGCCGGATTACGATCTGAACGTGATGACGCCGGGCCAATCACTGTTTCAGTCCACCGCCCGAATTATCCAGGCCCTGGAGCGGCCGTTCGCTGAATCGAAACCCAACCTGGCGGTGGTGCAAGGCGATACGACCACAACCTTATGCGGTGCGCTGGCCGCATTCTACAAAGAAGTCCCAGTCGCGCACGTCGAGGCCGGATTGCGTACCGGGGATCTCCGGCAGCCCTTCCCTGAGGAGCTGAATCGCGTCCTCACCGCCAGGATGGCCCGCTTGCATTTCGCGGCCACGGAATCCGCAGCCGCGAATCTACGCCGCGAAGGTATTACGGAGCACATATGGGTCACCGGAAACACGGGCATCGATGCGGTACTCGAGATCCGCGAACGCCTCGAGCGCGGGGACCTGATGCGGTCGGATTCTCATTTCAGCCGGCCGGGCAAACGCCTGATCCTGGTCACCGCGCACCGGCGGGAGAGCTTCGGTGAGGGATTCATACGGATCTGCCAAGCCTTGGCGACCATCGCGGATCGCCAGGACGTTCACTTGGTCTATCCCGTCCACCCGAACCCGAACGTGCAGGGGATCGTCGATGAACGTTTGCGGTCGCATCCGAATATTACGCTTGTCGAGCCCATGGACTATGTTCCTTTCGTCGATCTGATGCGCCGAGCCTACGTGATTCTGACCGATTCCGGCGGCATCCAGGAAGAAGGACCTTCTTTGGGAAAACCGGTTCTAGTTATGCGGGAGAAAACCGAGCGGCCGGAAGCCGTCGAAGCAGGCACGGTGAAACTGGTAGGCACCGACACGGATCGCATCGTGGGGGAAACTATGACATTGCTCGATTGCCCGGATGAATACGAGCGAATGTCGCGCATCCACAATCCATATGGGGATGGACATGCCTGCGAACGGATTGAAGCTGCGATTAGAGGCTATTGGGAAGAGACGTCCGGCACGCGGTCTTGAAATAGCCTGCAGAGTACAATAGGGCTGATGAAATTCTGGGCGGCAAGTTTGCTTCTGGTGACGGGTCTGGCCATCGCCCAATCGTCGCACCCTCTTCAGGACGCGCAGGCCGCTATCGGCCGGAAGGACTACGCGGCCGCCTTGCGTATCATCCAGCCGTTGGCCCAACGCGGCGACGCGGCGGCCCAGACCATTCTAGGCAGCATGTACGCTTTCGGCTATGGAGTTTCGCGGAATTACACGGAGGCAGTGAACTGGTTTCGCAAGGCGGCCGAGCAGGGCCAGCCCGCAGCCCAGGGCAACCTCGGCCTCGCGTATCTGAACGGGCAGGGCGTGAAGCAAAACTACACGGAGGCGGCGAACTGGCTACGCAAGGCCGCCGATCAGAACGATCCGCAAGCGCAGGCCAATCTCGCGTCCATGTACGCACGCGGCGAGAGCGTTAAGAAGGACCCGGCGCAGGCAGTGGCGCTGTATCGCAAAGCGGCCGACCAGGGGTTCGCCGTAGCGCAATACAGCGTGGGGATCGCCTACGCGAACGGCGTCGGCGTGACCAAGAATGATCCCGAGGCCATTACTTGGTTTCGCAAGGCCGCCGATCAAGGCGTGCCAGAAGCCCAGGCTGCTCTCGGAATGGCATATACGATCGGCATGGGTGTCGCGAAGAATCCTGCCGAGGCGGTCAAGTGGTCCACCAAGGCCGCGCAGCAGGGCATTTCCCAGGGTCAGGAGAGTCTTCGTGCGTTAGCCCAGGAAGGTTACGCCCCGGCGCAAAATGTGCTGGGAATGACCTACGAGAAAGGCTGGGGCAGCCTCAAAATCGACGCCGAAGCGGTGAACTGGTATCGCCGCGCCGCGGAACAGAAGCTGGCACCGGCGCAGTTGAACTTAGGCCGGATGTATGCCGCGGGCAAGGGAACGCGGCAAAGCGACGTCGAGGCCTACAAGTGGTTCGCGCTGGCTGCGGCGCAAGGCAATCTCGATGCGCGCAGGCAATTGGCCGAGGTCGCGAAAAAACTGACTGCGGAACAAATCACGGACGCGAAGCAGTCCGCACACTGATCTACGGCGATGCGCAAAGTAGCGGAGTGGATTTTATCGCCGGTCACGAACTCCGACCGCGCTGCATCCACGAACGGCGATCTGCGGGAAGAAGCTGAGACCCTACGGGAATGCTGGGTGGCTGGCGCGGCGTTCACCCGGACATGCACTGGCAGGGCTGGGTATCTTGTACTCCAGACTCCTACGTTTGCTGGGGCGGTTTGAGTTCGCACAAAGCAGACCTCACGCTGAAATATCTCCACAATTCTTCAAGCACTTGAGCGCGCGGGACGAGATCCTTGCATCGAAACTGCCTGGAAAATGAAACGTCATGAGTTTCTATCTGGCGGAGACGCCGACACTTGAAGCAGTAGCGACGGAAGATGAACGAGCTTTGGTGCAGGATCTGCAAGCCCGCGCGGCGGAGGCGGTTCAGCAAGCCGAATCGCAGCCGCCGGTGTGCGAGGCGATGGGCGCCCAACAACAGGCGGAGGATCGTCTGGAGCGTCTGCGGACCGCGGAACGTTCGCTGAACCGGCACGCGAAGGAAGCGCGCGCGCGAGTTGCGGAGTTATCGGAAAAGGCCCTGGAGAATCTAGTGGAGGCGGCGGCCTCCGGGAAGAAGCTGGAATTCAAAAAGCTGGATGAAGTCGCGGTAGGGGAGGCGCAAATCCGGACGCTGGGGCTAGCCATCGAGAGACTCGCCGAGCATCTGATCCCGCGGGCGCAGATCGCAAGCCTGCGTGAGGAAGCGCATGCGCTGGAGGCTAAGGCTCGAGCACTGGAGCGGATCGCACAAGAGCGCGCGGAGAAAGTGCTGGAACAGCTTCGCGGGGCGGTCAGCGAGGAGATGGTGCTGCCGGTGGATATGTCAAAGGGAGTCGCGGGAGCGCTGTTGGCTCGAGCAGCCGGGTTGAAGCGCCTTGCGGTGCAGGTTTCGAACAATGCCGACCGGATTGAGCGGGCCTATCAGGATAGGAGAGCGGCAGCGTGAGAGACATAAGGCGCTATTGGCAACAAGTGCGGGCGTTGGAGGCGAGCCTTCCGCAATTTGTGTCGCTGATGGACGTGGAAGGATCGGCTCCGGTGGAAGTCTCCGCCATGCGGGCCGCGCAGTTGTTGCTGGCAAAATCACACCGCCTGGCGAGCGATGAAGAGATCAGTGTTCAGAGAGACAGAGACGTCGCGGCATGCAAGGAAATAGTGCAAGATCGACGGCGGCGGAACGGAATAGCGGTCGTTACGCCTAAGTAGCAGCGGTTTGGGCGACGCCAGGCTCGAAGCTATAACCGAAGCCGCGGACGCTGCGCAGAAACGAAGTGCCGTCGGGAGTCTCAATCTTCTGGCGCAGGCGCAGAATGTAGACGTCGACGGTACGGTCGGTCACGGCACGGTCATGACCCCACACGGCATCGAGCAACTGCTCGCGGCTGAAAACGACGCCAGGGCGGCTCATGAGAAATTCGAGCAGCCGGAATTCGGTGGCGGTGAGTGAGACTTCATGTCCGCCCAGACGCACCTGGCAACGGGTGCGGTCGAGTTCGAGATCGCCGATTTTCAGAAGCTTCGTAGACGAGGGCGCTCCACGGAAATGGATCTTGATCCGCGCGATCAGCTCCCTGACGAAGAATGGCTTGACGATATAGTCATTGGCGCCGAGCTCCAGACCGACTATGCGATCGGTTTCCGAAGCGCGAGCCGTAAGGAAAATGACAGGCGTATGAGACAGCTCGGGATGCGCACGAATCGACTTGCAGATCTCCAGCCCGTCGGAATCCGGAAGCATGATATCGAGAATGATAAGGTCGGGCTTTTCGCGGCGGAAGAGTTCGATGGCGCCCTTACCTGTGCGGGAGCCGGCAAATGCGAAGCCTTCCTTCTCCAAGTTGTATTGGATCAGCGAAAAAAGGTCAGCGTCGTCCTCAATGAGTACAATCTTCTTCATTCTCTAATTCCCATTCGCTGATTCAAAAGTAACGCAGAAGCCATTACAAATTGATTACGATGCCGTTAACTCTTTTTGAATGGGCTTGGCATCGGATAAACCCAAGTCGTGGACCGGCAGAGTAAAAATGAACGTAGATCCTTTATCTACTTGGCTTTCCACGCGAACTTCGCCGTTTTGAGAGCGAGCCAAGTGTTTCACGATGGCCAAGCCCAAGCCAGTACCACCCAGGGCCCGGGAGCGCGCTTTATCCACGCGATAGAAGCGCTCGAAGAGGCGGGGGAGGTCCGCGGCGGGAATGCCTGAGCCGGTATCGCGCACAAAGAACTCGACGCGGCCAGCGGGGTCGTTCGAGGCGCCTAACTGCCTGGCGCCGATGGTCACAGTTCCACCGTCGGGGGTGTACTTGATAGCGTTGTCCAGAAGATTAGTGAGGATCTGGTGGACAGCTTCGGCGTCGCAGAACACCTCCGCGACGGCTGGTTCCACAGGATCCAAAACCAGTTGGATGCCGCGTCGTTCCGCGATTGGCCGCATGCCGTCGAGATTATCGCTCAAGATGCGGTGGGCCCGGTAGGAGGCAAACTTAAATTCCTGCTGGTTCAGCTCGACGCGAGACAGAGTAAGCAAATCGGCGGTGAGGCGGGCCAGGCGCTCGGCGTTCTGGCGGATGATATTTAAAAACTTGAGATTATTGGCGGGGTCATGAAGGGCGCCGTCCAGAAGCGTTTCGGTATAACCCTGGATGGAGGCGAGGGGCGTACGCAGCTCGTGCGAAACATTGATGACGAAATCCTTGCGGATGTTCTCCAGCTTCTCGAGCTCGGCGTGTTCGGTTTCCAGGCGATCCAGCATGAACTCGAGCTTTTCACTAGTCTCGTTGAGTTTGGTGGAGAGCGCTCCCAGCACGCCTCGTGAAGAACCGGGAAGGCGCGCCCGGAAGTTTCCTTCGGCCAACTGGCGGGTGAAGTCGATAATGGTGCCCAGCCGGCCGGAAACGTAGCGGGCGAAGACAGCCGCGACGATTACGATAGGCAAGAACGCCAGGGCGGTCGAGAGAAGCACATCGTTGCGAATCGCACGGACTTGCGCTTCGACGGCAGCGGCGGGTACGGCCAGTCGTAGTGCCCCGCCCTGGTATGGAATCGCAACGTAGAACAATCGGACGCCAAGAGTGGGACTTATCCGCAGGCTGGAGCCGACTTGCCCTTGCAGGGCGGCGGCGACTTCGGGCCGGGCTTTGTGGTTATCCATGCTGCGCGAATCGGAATCGGAATCGCCGACAACACGGCCGCTGGCATCGACCCAGGTGAGGCGCGCGCCGGTGGCTTTGGCAAGCTCGCCGAATTCCCCGGGCTTCTGGGGAAGCATGAGCGCAATGGTTCGGGCTTTTTCGGCGAGCTCCTGGCGGAGCTGGCTGGCGAATGTTTCTTGGACGCGCTGGGTGACGAGATAATCGACAGCGATCAGCGCGAGAGCGAGAACCGCCACCAAACTCAGGATGAGCCTACTGAAGATACGCGCGGTCAAGGTTCATTATCGCATCGCCGTATTGTAATCATGTGAATCTGTTCGGAAACAGCACTCCAACGACTAGAAGAGTGGTCTTTACGAGATCGCTCAGCGGGCCTGCGGCCCGATCTCTACTCCCGGCGGGAGGAGGCGGTCCTTAGTGTTGGAACGGGATGCGATCTCTGTGCGGATTTGCGTGGAGGAATGATCCTGGGTTTGTCCGGAGTTTCGAAGATCCGCGAGACGGATGTTTTCAATGACTCGAAAACTTCTACCGGCGGGCGGTTCGCGTCGATGACCTCGAACCCGTACGGGTCCGCCAGGCTATCGAACACGCGGATCAGGCGCGATTGATAGCGCACGAAGCTGTCGTGCATATTGCGGCCGAACCCATTGTCCAGGCCGCTTTCCCAATAGTCGAAGGCGCCGCGGCCGACCACCACGCGTGAGACCAGGTGCTGCACTTCGGCGCGCAGATAGAAGGTCGCGTGCGGGACCAGAGCAAAACCGGCGGTCCGCTCCATCCAAGCTCGATTCTCGCCGCGCGCGATGGCCCGGGCCATCACGGAGTAGATGTAGCGGTCGGTAAGCACGACCACGCCGGCGCGCAAAGCAGGAATGATTTCGTTCTCCAGACGGTCGGCGAAGTCGGTCAGGTAATACATCGTCATGGTGACGGGACCGAGCGTATTACCCTGCTTAGCTTCCTTGATCCCTTTGCCGGCCAGCGCGGAGCGCGCCATGCCGGTATCGAGAACTGCGTGACCAAGCTCTTCGAGCCACGGCTTCAGGCCACGAATCTGGGTGCTTCGGCCGACCGCATCGGGACCTTCGACGACAATCAGTTTGCCCTGGAGTTCGGAATAATCGACGCCTGGCAGCGCGGTTCGGTAATAGGATAGTGGCGGCCGGGCTTTGTAATCAGGCATGGTAATCAGGCATGTAAGCGGGCGGCGTTCAGATCCACACCCAGAACGCCCGGCGCGCGCACAGTGCCAAACTCGCGCAGCACAATGCGGCGCATTTCTTTTTGCTGCGATTCGATGGACTTGGTGGCGTCGATTACGTGGAAGCCCATCTCTTCGATCATGGCTTCATATTCCGCGAGGATGCGGCCTTGAAAAATCCGAAAGCTCTCCTCAATGTTGCGGCTGAGGCCGAGATCCATGCCGGCTTCGTAGTATTTGAGGGCGTTACGCCCGCCTAAAATCCGGCCGAGCGCGGTTTCGAGCGGCACTTTGAAATAGAACGCGAGGTCGGGCTTGAGTGCGAAGCGATAGAGGTTGCGAACCCAGGCGCGGTCGACGCCGCGGACCACATCGCGCGCGAAGGCGGTGTAGGCGTACCGGTCGGCGCAAACCACCGCCCCGGCCTTGAGCAACGGCAGAATATAGCGCTCCATGCGATCGGCGAAGTCGGTAGCGTGGATGAGGCTAAAGGACGTGGGTGTGAACATCTCCTTCTTCTTGCCGCGGCGGGTGGTTTCTTTCACCAGGGGAGAGGAGTTCCATTCGCTAAAAGCCACGGCATAGCCGCGGAGGCGCAACCACTGTGAAAGTAAGGCAATTTGGGTCGATTTGCCAGATCCGTCGATTCCCTCGACCACAATTAAGCGGCCGGGTCCACGATTTGGCAAGAAGTAGGGCACGAAGGTTCTTTATTATAAGCGAGAGGGCTTGTAACGAAATGTTAACAACACGTTACAACCATAGGATACCTCTGAAGCATGTCCCGTTACGCAGCGATCGATATAGGCAGTAATTCCATTCGCATGCTCGCTGCGGAGTTGAATCCGCAATCGATGCAGGTGCTGGCGGCGGAGCGTCAGGTAGTGCGATTGGGCAAGACGGTGTTCCGCGAGGGGAGACTCGCGGCTTCTGAAATAGAGTTGGCGTGCCAAGTCCTCACGCGCATGGCGGAACAGTACCGCAAGCTGGACGTAATAGGGGTACGAGCGGTTGGCACGGCAGCCTTACGGGACGCGTCCAATCGTGACGAGTTTCTGGCGCGGGCCTCAGCCATCCTGGGGCATCCGGTAGAAGTCATCTCGGGACTGGAAGAAGCCCGCCTGATTCATCTGGGGGTGCAAAACATGTGGCCGCATCCCAAGCAGCGGGTTCTGATGATGGATGTGGGCGGCGGAAGCGCCGAACTGATCCTGAGCGAAGGGGGACGGCTGGTGGAGGCGTTTTCGAAGCCCCTGGGCGCGCTGCGGCTGACGGAAGTCTTCCTCAAGAGCGATCCGCCCAACATGCGCGAGCTGGCGCGCATGCAGAAATACATCCAGGAGAGAATCGCTGGTCCCGTAGCCCGGCTCGGTACCGCGCGGCTCGACAGAATGATCGCGACTTCGGCTACCGCCGCAGCGACTGTGTGCGCGGTGAATCACGTTCGACGCTCGCGGCGCGACCGTGCGGACCGGTTGCAGGCGACGGGTCCACAACTGCGCCAATTGTTTCGCGATGTATCCTCGCGAGATTCCGCAGGACGCGCCAAGATCACCGGAATCGGCCCCCGGCGGGCGGAGATCATCGTGGCGGGAGTGGCAGTACTTAACGAGGTGGTGCTGGAACTGCGGCTGAATCGCCTGTACTATTCGGTGGCCGGCGTGCGTGAGGGGATTATAGCCGATCTTTCGCACCGCCAAGTGGGCATGGAGCAGGCTCGGCTCGATGCGGACGAGCGCAGGGCGGTACGGGCGTTAGGCCGCCATTACGGCGTTTCGGCGTTGCACGTGCGGAAAGTTGCCGACCTGGCCGGAATGCTGTTCCAAGGGCTGCGAACTTTGCATCGGTTGCCGCTGGCTAAGGGCCGGCTGCTCGAAGCCGCGGCTTATCTGTACAACATCGGGCATTTTGTAAACGAATCGCGGCATCATCGGCATTCCTACTACCTGGTAGCAAACTCGGATCTGCCGGGGTTTGAAGATCGGGAGCGGATGGTGATTGCCACTCTCTGCCGCTACCACCGCAAATCCATGCCGCAGGCGACCCACGAGACGTTTCAGGTGCTGAATCCGGAGGATCGGAACACTGTGGTGCTTCTGACACCGCTGCTGCGGCTGGCAGTGGCGCTGGATCAGAGCCAGGAGCAACGCGTGGAGCGTGTGGAAGCGGCCGTGCTGGAGAATTCGGTGGAGCTACGCTTGTTTTCAGACCGCGACGTGGATATCGAACAGTGGCAGGCGGAACAGGCGGCGGTTGTGTTTCGCGAATCGTACGGTTTGCCGTTGACGGTGCGGGTCAAGCGATGAGGAAGCTAATCCGGTCGCAGACCGCGGCGCGGTTGAAGAAGCTGAATCGCGAAGTCCGCCACGTCGCCCACAAGCCAACCGATGCAGAATCCATCCACGATCTGCGGGTATCGATCCGCCGGTTGAAGCAAGAACTGAACGTGTTTGAAGCCTGGCTCAAGCCAAGCCCGCTGAAAAGAATCCGCGCGAATCTAAAAAAATTAATGGAACGCTGCGCTGCGGTGCGCAACTGCGATATCGCCGGGGAGGTGCTGCGGACCGCCGGATGGCGCAATCTGGAGTTGTCCGAGGGCTTGGACCAAGAGCGTCGGCACACAAGCAAGGAATTAACCCGCACCACCGCGGACTGGCTCCGCCGCGGTAAAATCCGAAGCTGGCGCCACCACTTACGGATCGTTCAGCCGCATGCGAAAGACCCCGGGACCAGCGTTGCGGAACACGCCAAAAGTCTGCTGCCCGCGATGCTGGAGACCTTCTTTCAAGCGGGACGGAAGGCTGCACGTCCAGGTTCCACGCACCACAGAATTCATCGGCTTCGGCTGGAGGCTAAGCGGGTGCGCTACACTCTAGAACTTTTCGAGGCGGTTTACGGAGAGAATGCAAAGCAGATTCTGGAACCACTGAGAGAGCTGCAGGATAGACTGGGCGCCATTAATGATTGCGCGACGACACTGGAAATGATCCGCGGCGACAAGGGTGCAGCCGCCGCCGTGCGGGGGCTGGCAGACAAACGCGAAGCGGAATTTCGAGATTATTGGGGAAAGCATTTCGGATCGACTAAAAGAGCGGGATGGAAGGCCGTGCTAAGCGCGGCGGACGGGAAGCAATGATATGGACATATATGTTCTGCGTCACGGGGATGCCGAGGAGCGGGAAACCGGACTCGCGGACCGCGACCGGAAGCTCACCGCGAAGGGCAAGCGCGATCTGAAAGAAGTCTTGAAGATCGCACGGAAGGCGGAGGTGGCACCGGATTTGATTCTCACCAGTCCGCTCCGGCGAGCTAAGGAGACCGCGGCGATCGCGTCCGAGGTCCTGGGCTGCAAGAACGTCGTCGAAACGAAGAATCTTCTTCCGGGCGCGAGTCCGGAGCAGATCTGGAAAGAGATAAGCACCGACTATAAGGCCGACAAGATTCTTGTTGCGGGTCATCAGCCGCACTTAGGAAGCCTGATCGGGCTGCTGCTTGAAGCGGCCATCATGGTGGATCTCAAAAAGGGTTCGCTGGTGCGAATCGAGACGCACGGCAAGCTAGGTCCGCCGCGGGGTGTGCTGAAGTGGATGATCACGACGAAACTGGCGAAGGCGGAGTGAAGGCTAGACCCTGTTTTCGGTGGCGTGATGGCGAACGTCGACGCCGCGCACCAGGAAGATGACGTCCTCGGCGATATTGGTGGTGTGATCAGCAATACGTTCGAGGTTCCGCGCGACGAACATGAGGTGAATAGCGGCCGGGACGACCGTAGGATTCAGCTGCATGAGCTCCAGCAGCTCCGAGTAAATCTTGTCGCGAAGAGAATCCACTTCATCGTCGGCTGGCAGGACCTGGGCGGCAAGCGTAGCATCACGCTTCACGAAAGCATCCAGACTCCGGTGCAGCATGTCTTCGACTAGGGAAGCCATGCGAGGCGTATCGACCAGGGGTTTGACGGGAGGCACCTTGGACAGAGAAATCGCCCTCTCCGCCATATTGACGGCCAGATCGCCCATGCGCTCCAGATCGGTGTTGATCTTAAGAGCCATGATTAGCAGGCGCAGATCGCGGGCGACAGGCTGATTGAGCGCGAGCAGGCGCGTGACGCGCGCGTCGACATCGAGCTCCATCTGATTAATGCGTCTTTCGTCTTCGATGACCCGGCGAGCCATGCGCTCATCACGATCGACCAGCGCCTGCACGCTGCAATGGATGGACGATTCGACCAAACCTCCCATTTCCAGAAGGGCCTGATTGAGTTCCTCGAGTTCGACTGCAAAATGACGCAAAGCCGGATACTCCTTTAGCCGAATCAGCCCGTGCGGGTCGCCACCACAATCGTACACCAGCCCCGCGCTATCAGCGTACTTCAGAGTGATGGCGGACGTCGATGCCTTTTACGAGAAACAAAACGTCTTCAGCGATGTTGGTGGAGTGGTCCGCGATCCGCTCCAAGCTCCTCGTAATCCCGATCAGGTCGAGCGCCTGCGGAATGTTCTGCGGATCTTTTTCCATGTAACTAATCAGCTCGTGGTAGGATGCCGTGCGGAGGCTGTCGACAGCGTCGTCGGAGGCGAGCACACTGCGAGCCATGTCCGCATCATTCGCCACAAAGGCGTCGAGACTTTTTCGGACCATAGACTCCACCAGCGCAGACATGTGGCGGATGTCCATCATTGGCTTGATCACTGGCTCTGAGAGCAACGAGATCGCCCGCTCGGCGATAGTTACCGACAGATCCCCCATGCGCTCCAGGTCAGTATTGATCTTTAGCGCGGCGACAACCAAACGCAGGTCAGCCGCCAGAGGCTGCTGGGTCGCCAGCAGATTGATGGCAAACTCGTCAATCTCCATCTCGAGAGCATTGATGCGCTCCTCATCGCGGAAAACCTGGTCGGCGGCGCTGCGGTCCTTTTGAACGACGGCCGCCACACTGCGCTGCACGGCCGCTTCCACCAGCGCGCTCATTTCGAGCAACTTGCCTTTGAGTTGTTCCAGCTCTTGTTCGAAGTGGCGCATGATTTTGACTTCCGTAGTAAATCGGGAAACCCTCAGCCGAAGCGTCCCGTGATGTAATCTTCCGTTTCCTTCTTGGCCGGATTCTTGAAGATCACGGTAGTGTTGTCGAATTCGATCAGCTTCCCCATAAGGAAGAATCCGGTGTAGTCGGCCACGCGCGCCGCCTGCTGCATGTTGTGGGTGACGATTACGATGGTGCAACTGTCCTTGAGCTGGAAGATCAGGTCTTCGATTTTCGCAGTGGCGATCGGATCGAGCGAGGAGCACGGTTCGTCCAGCAGCAGGACTTCCGGATTCACAGCCAAGGCGCGAGCGATGCACAGCCGCTGCTGCTGGCCGCCGGACAGGCCATAGGCCGAGTGATGCAGCTTGTCCTTGACTTCGTCCCACAGGGCCGCGCGGCGCAGGCTCTGTTCCACGTGATCCTTCATCGCGGACCGGCTGACAGAACCGTTAATTCGCGGCCCATAGGCGATGTTGTCGAAGATCGATTTGGGGAATGGATTGGGGCGCTGAAACACCATACCGACGCGGCGGCGCAACTCGGACACTTCCAGCTTGAAGATATCCTCGCCATCGAGCACGATTTCGCCTTCCACGCGCGCGTTCCGGATGGTTTCGTACATGCGATTGAGCGTCCGCAGGAAGGTCGACTTGCCGCACCCGGAAGGTCCGATGAACGCGGTGACACGATTTTCGTAGACCTGCATCGAAATTCCGTGCAATGCCTGGAACGATCCGTAGTGAAAAACCAGATTCGTGGCGCTGAGCTTAGCCAGTTCGCCCGCTGGCTTTTTTTCCTCGACCGTCTGCATAGGGAAGGGGTGGCTTCTCATTGTGACATCGGATACGGGTCGTGGGCTAGGCGCTTGCATGGGACTCATCTCGCGGCGTGGCCTCCCTTGGATAAAATCATTCGAGCGAATACGTTAATCGCAAGCACCAGCATCAGGAGCACAAAGCCCGCGGACCAAGCCTGCTGCTTCCAGTCCGGATACGGCGAAATGGCGTAGGTATAAATCATCACCGGAAGCGCTGCGGTCGGTTGTTCCCAACCCGGACTCCAGTAACGATTGCCGAAGGCGGTGAAGATCAGCGGGGCGGTCTCTCCGGCCACGCGAGCCAGATTTAGCATGATGCCCGTAAGTAGTCCCGCTTTAGCAGCCGGTATAACCACAGTGAGAATTGTCTTGGCCTTGGATGCTCCCAGCGCCATAGCTCCCTCGCGCAAGGATACCGGCACCGCTCGCAAAAAATCTTCGGAACTGCGAATGGCGATCGGAATCATCATCACCCCCAATGCGAGTCCGCCGGCCAGCGTCGAAAAATGACCCTGCGGAAGCACAATCAGCGTGTAGGCGAATATCCCGATCACGATGGAGGGCACTCCGTTCAGTAAGTCGGTGGTGTAGCGTACTACGAAAGAAAACGACGACCCGCCGAATTCAGCCAGATATACTCCGCCCAGGAATCCGATCGGGACGCCGATGCAGGAAGCCAGCAGCAGAAGTTTGGCGCTACCCAGCAGCGCATTGGCCATGCCTCCCCCCGGTTCTCCGACTGGCTTTGGCAGCTTTGTGAAGAAATCCAGGGTCAGACTGGTGCCACCATGGAGAAACAGATAACCGAGGATAAACAGCAGAGTCCCGACCGCCAGTACCGTGCACACTCCTGTGAGACTCAGCATGACCGCATTAACAGTTTTCCGGCGCAAGCTCAACATCGCTTAGATTGCGCCCTTCTTGGTCGTGGTGAGAACCAGAACGCGGGCCAGACCGTTGATGATGATCGTCAGCCCAAACAGCACCAATCCCAGCTCAATCAGCGCACCCAGGTAGAGATCGCCCGTGGCTTCCGCGAACTCATTGGCGATCACCGCCGCTATCGAATAGCCCGGCGCAAAAAGTGACTGATGGATTTTCGGCTCATTCCCGATCACCATGGTCACCGCCATGGTTTCGCCCAGGGAACGCGCCAGGGCCAGGAAGATCGATCCCATAATGCCTTTCTTGGCAAAGGGAATGACCACATTCCAGGTGGTTTCCCACTTCGTTGCGCCCAAAGCCAGCGCCCCATCGCGCTGTTCCGCGGGAACCGCGAGGATCACTTCGCGCGAGATCGAGATGATGAAGGGGATGATCATCACCGTCAGCACGACGCCGGCCGAAAATATGCTGACTCCATAGAATGGTCCAGAGAACAGAGGCGTCCAGCCCAGCACGGACCGAATGGCTGGTTCGATGGAGACCAGCGCGGGCACCAGAACAAAGATCCCCAGCAATCCAAAGATGACGCTGGGGACGGCTGCCAGCAGCTCGATCAGAAAGGTGAGCGCGTTCGAAATTCGCATGGGGGCGAGCTCGGCTAGAAAGATCGCGGCGCCCACGCCCAACGGGATGGCCATCAGTAGCGCTAATGCGGAAGTGACCACTGTGCCATAGATAAACGGAAGTGCACCGAACTGCCCCGCGACCGGATCCCAGGTGGTGGTAACCAGAAACGACCACCCGAACTGATGCCGGGGCACCGCCGAGTTCTTGTAGAGCTCAAATACAAGCAGCGCCGTAATAGCCAGGATGGTCAGCGCGCAGGTCAGAGTGACGACATATGCAATATCATCGCCGCTGCGAAGGCGCTGCCAGAATGTGGATGCGCGACCCGAAGGACGGGCACTGAAGTTAGTAGTGGACGACGCTGCCATGAACTACTGAATCTTGTCGATCGCTTTGACTTCTTTGGCTACAACTGCCCGGGGCAAAGGGGCGTAGGAAAGAGCTTCCGTCATCTTCTGCCCATCGGCTAGCATCCACGCCAGGAAATCCTTGATAGCCTTCTTTTTCGTTGGGTCGGCGATCTTGGAGGGAATCAGAAGCCAGGTGAAACTCGAAATCGGATAGACTCCCTTACCCGGTGCGTTGGTTATAGATATGCGGAAATCGTCCGGCATAGGAATGCCGGCCGCCGCCGCGGTTACACTGGCTAAGCTGGCCTGGATAAATTCCCCCGATGCGTTTTTCACCTTGCCGTAAGTCATCTTGTTCTGGACGGCGTAAATAAGCTCGACGTATCCGATCGAATTCGCGGTCTGCTGGATAGATCCGGAAACTCCCTCGTTTCCTTTCCCTCCAAGGCCCACCGGCCAGTTAACCGAAGTACCCCGGCCAACCTTGATCTCCCACGCCTTGCTGACTTTGCACAGATAGTCTACCCATACATAAGTCGTGCCACTGCCATCCGAGCGATGGACCACGACAATATTACTGCTGGGAAGTTTCACCCCGGGGTTGGCTTTGGTCAATTCGGGATCGTCCCACTTGGTGATCTTGCCCAGAAAAATGCCTGCCAACGCTTCCGGCGTAAAGTTAAGCGCTGTGGCAACTCCAGGTATGTTGTACGTCGGCACGTCCGCCCCTAGAACCGTAGGGAAGTGTAATATCGCCGATCCTCGCTTGTCCTGGAACTGCTTCATTTGCATGTCGGTCATCGGTCCGTCGCTGGCGCCAAAGTCGACCGTTCCCGCAGTCACCTGGGCGATGCCGCCACCCGATCCGATCGACGCATAGTTGATTGGAATCTGTGGGAACTTCTTGTGGTATTCGTCGAACCACTTGGAATACATCGGATACGGGAAAGTCGCCCCGGCGGCATTGATCGGAACTTGCTGCCCGCATGCTACACCCATGATGAGCGTGGCTACCAAGGCGGCGTTAACGATGAAAACTCTTCTAATCATTCTCCAGCCTCCTATCATCTCAGCCTTCTGTTACAAACAAATTACGATTCCAGAAGCCTCCACATTGCATAAAACCCTTTACAAACTGCAACTTACAGCGAGCCCCGCCCATGGGAAGCCGGATGACATTGGCTTGGTGAGCCCACGCACATAAGATGTTGTTGCAAGTACTCCGCCACAAGGTTAAGACACGCCCGTGGCGCTGTAATGACTGAATCGTTACAACTAGATGACGACAGGGGGTCGGTTGGTCAGGGGACGCCGAAGCTGAAATAAGCCCGGGCGATTCGGTGATCGGGTTCAACGAACGCAACGGCTTCGAACCCGGGACGTTGTATAGATCCGAAGCGCAGATCGAGCAACTCCACCCGCACGGTATCGTCGACAGGCAGCAGGGTCCAAAACGGGAGCTGGTTAAAGCTCTCGAATACCTGAAACGTGCGGGTTGTCCGGGCCGCGTCGATGGCTGGGGAGGAGACAGCGGGATATTCCGTGTGGCCCCCGGCGGCATCGAAATCGGTGCTCAGGTCGACTGGGGCTTCGTAGATGAAGCCATTGCCTTCCACGACCGCTCGCCAGCGCATTAGAGTAAACCGCACCGGAAATACGCTAATGCGTTCGGCTGGTGCCCCTCGATAAGTGTAGGCGTCTACGATGGATATCGCCCGGTCGTGCGCCATCCAGCGGCCGGTGTCGTATAGAAGAACGGCCACCAGCGCGAACCAGGCCCAGCCACGCCCCGGTGTCTTGCGCTTGCGGCCTCCCATTTCTGAAGTAACCAGGCCGCTCAGGGCCGGGGCGGCGACGGCCAAAAGAAGGATTCCCAGGATCACCGGGTCAATGATGTCGGTGCTGTCGAGGCGGTACCACTTGGCGTTGAAGGGCAGCATGAGTCGGACGCCATAAACATTGGTCCAATCCAGCAGCAGATGACTAAGCACCGCAATCAAACACCCGGCGTAGGTGGCCAGCGTCACCCAGGTGATTCGCGTGCGCGTGAAGGCCTTTACCAGCAGCAGCGGAACCAGCGCCACTAGCGGCGCGAATGCTAAAGAATGTGTGTATCCGCGATGCACCTGTAAGTATGCGAGGTTGTCGGTCAGGAAATTATACGTGTCCACGTCTGGCGCGTTAGCCGCAAGCATGGTCGCGACAGACGCGCCTTTCTCGCCTCTATTCAGGCCGACGCGCGACAGCATCAGGCCGACCAATGTGTGCGTGATGTTATCCACGTTTTGGCGACACCAGTCTGGGTGGGAGGAGAAGTTGTAGCGCGCCTGGTATGATTTCGATGGACACGGTCTGACGGCCCAAGTATTCGCCGTCGATCTGGACCGGCGCTTGGGTGAGTACGTCCACTTGACGCGTACGAAGGACGTGCACGCCGCGGATGCGCTGCACACGCCTGGCCGCCACGTTTAGCATGTACCAAGCGTATCGCAACGGGTTCGATCCTTCGAATAGAACGACCTCGAAATGGTCGTCGTGTAGCGAGGCTCCGCTGGCAATTTCCAGGTCGCCGCCATAGTTCCGCACGCGACTGATCAGCGCGAAGCCGCATTGGTGAATATGGCCGTCGATGCGCACGTCGAGTTGCTCCACATGCTTGAAAAAATGCGCGAATCCGGCAACCCAGTAGGCCAACTTCCCCACGGCGTTCTTCAGACCGGCGCTGACTTCATACACGATGTTGGCGTCCAGGCCAGCGCCCGCCATGAGCAGAAAATAGCGTGAACCGAAGCTGCCGGTGATCCGGCCCAGCGCTACGGGACGCGGCTCGAACGCGGCCAACCGCTTAGCAGCCGCCTCTAATCGGGAGCCGAGACCGAGCTCCATCGCCAGAACGTTAGCTGTTCCACCCGGCAAAACGCCTAACGGGACGTTCGAATCGATCAAGCCCTGGACGACCTCGTTTATCGTGCCATCGCCGCCCAACACCAACACCAGATCGGCTCCCTGACGAACTGCTTCCCGCGCAAGAGAATCGGCATGTCCGGGTGCGGATGTCGGCAAGGGGCGCGGAGCAATATCGCCGAGAGCGAGCGCGGCAATGGTACGTTGTAGAATGCGGCCCGGATTGCGCCGCAATGCGCCAGCGGCGGGGTTATAGATCAGGACCGGCTGGCGAAACAATGCAATTCGATAATTATACGTGATACCTGATGAGCATCGCCGAAAAAATAGAGGATCTGCGCGAGAAACTGCGCCATCACGAGCATCTGTACTACGTGCTCGATTCTCCGGAAATCTCGGACACCCAATACGATGCGATGATGCGCGAGCTGGATGTGCTCGAAAAGGCGCATCCGGAATTTTTGACGCCGGATTCTCCCACGCAGCGCGTCGGCGGGAAACCGCGCGAGGGTTTCGTCAAAGTTCCGCATTCGAGTCCCATGCTCAGCCTGGACAATGCAGTGGGCGAGGAAGAACTTCGAGCGTTTGATCAGCGCCTGCGCGGGCTGCTCAAGGAAGGTGAAGCCTACGCCTACGTGGCCGAGTTGAAAATGGATGGCGTGTCCATGGCGGTTCACTACCGCCATGGAAAGCTGGCTCTGGCCATCACGCGCGGCGATGGCTCGATCGGCGAGGACGTCACGGAAAATGCCCGGACCATCCGCGCCATTCCTCTACAATTGCGCGGCCACATTAAAGAAACGTCGAGCGATCGGGAAGCCCGCGGCGAAGTGGTGCTGAATCGCAAAGCGTTTGAGAAGCTCAACGCCGAGCAAGAGGCTCAGGGCGCGCGTCTGTTTGCAAATCCCCGAAATGCTGCTGCCGGAGCGCTGCGGGTTCTGGATCCTGCGATCACGGCATCGCGTCAGCTCGATTACTTTACGTATTTCCTATTGGCCGACGGCGCACCGGCGCACAAGACGCAGTGGGAAGCGCTCGAGGCTCTCAAAAGACTCGGGTTCAAAGTGAATCCGCATAGTCGGCGCTTCGAGGATATCGACGTTCTCGTCGCGTTCTGCAAGGAGTGGGAAGAGAAACGTGATTCCCTTCCGTTTGAGATCGACGGTGTCGTCGTCAAAGTGGACTCAGTCGAGCAGCAGAACCGCTTGGGGTGGACGGCTAAGGCGCCCCGCTGGGCCATCGCCTATAAGTTCCCCGCCCGTCAGGAAGAGACACTGCTCGAGAGTATCGACGTAAATGTCGGCCGCACGGGCGCGGTCACGCCGTGGGCCCGGCTGAAGCCGGTGAATATCGGTGGCGTGACGGTATCCCGCGCGACTCTGCACAACGAAGACGAGATCGAGCGGCTGGGAGTCCAGGGCGGCGACCGGGTTCTGGTCGAACGCGCCGGTGACGTTATCCCCAAAGTGGTCCGCGTGGTTCGGCAGGGGGACCATCGTATGCCATTCCGCATGCCGAAGTCTTGCCCGGTTTGCGGAGGCGAGATCGTCCGCGTCGAAGGCGAGGCCATCAGCCGCTGTATCAATACAAATTGTCCTGCCCGGCTGAAAGAATCTGTACTCCATTTCGCTGCGCGCGGCGTTATGGATATAGACGGAATGGGCGAATCCCTGGTCTCTCAACTGGTCGACAGCGGGCTGGTGAAGAACGTCGCCGACCTGTACCGGCTGACGCTCGAAGATCTGGTCGAACTGGAGCGTTTGGGCACGAAATCGGCGGAAAAGCTACTCAAGAACATCGAATCGTCGCGACAGCGACCGTTGCCGCGAATTCTGAATGGCCTGGGTATCCCGTTTGTCGGCGAGCGCACCGCGCAATTCCTGGCGGATGCGTTCGGCGATCTGGACAAAATTGCAACTGCCGATGAGGAGGAGTTGCAACGGGCGGAAGAGGTCGGCCCCAAGGTGTCGCAGAGCATCCGGCGCTTCTTCCACGAGAAACATAATCGGGAGCTTATCGAACGGTTTCGTGAAGAAAGGCTACCCTTCAAGTATCAAGCGAAAAGGAAGGTGGGCGGTCCGCTGGCCGGTATGACCTTCGTGTTGACCGGAACGCTGCCTGCATTGTCGCGCGAGGAGGCGGAGAATCTTATTGAAAGCGCCGGCGGTAAAATAGCCGGCTCGGTGAGTAAGAAGACCAGTTATGTAGTGGCTGGGGCGGATCCGGGGTCGAAACTCGATAAGGCGAGTGCCCTGGGAGTGAAAGTGATCGATGAAGCAGCTTTGCGCGAGCTGGCTGAAAGGAGTGGATGAAGGAGTTTAGAAGGCTGTTGGTCTCGTGGGGGCCGCTGGGCATATTCGTATTGGCCTTCATCGAATCGATCGGCATTCCCAATCCGGGCGGTACCGACGCGCTGCTGTTGCTGGTAGCCATCGCGCGGCCGGACGCGGCCATCCTGTGCGCTGTGCTGGCGACCGCCGGCTCCTTGCTTGGCAGCGCGGTTTTCTATGAGATCGTGCGGCTGGGTGGAGACAAATTCCTGTTGCGTTACACGCTCTCCGGGCGGGGGCAGCGTTTCCGCGCCTGGGTTCAGCGCTATGGCATGGTCACGGTCTTCATCTCCGCACTGCTCCCGATTCCGATCCTGCCGTTAAAAGTCTTCTGCGCCGGTGCGTGCGCGATGGGAGTGAGCCGCACGCGTTTCATGCTGGTGCTGGCCGCGGGCCGCATTCCCCGTTATGCCGCTCTGGCCTACCTGGGCGCGCAGTTAGGTGAAAACACAAACGACTGGATCCGGGGACACTACTGGCACATGGGCGCCATCGCGGTGGCGCTTTTCGGAGCGCTGTACGCGATCTTGAGATGGACCGACCGGCCTCGCAATACAGCGGAGGGACTACAATAGACGTGTAGGACCTCGTGACCCCTCTCGTCGACACTTTCGGGCGCTTGCACGACAACCTGCGGATCAGTGTGACTGATCGCTGTAACATCCGTTGTTTCTATTGCATGCCCGAAGAAGGGGTCAAGTTCGAGCCTCGCGAAAATATTCTGACGTTCGAGGAAATCGAGCGTTTTGTGAAGATTGCGGTCACCATGGGCATCCGCAAACTGCGTGTCACCGGAGGCGAGCCCCTGGTTCGCAAAGGCCTCCCCGCGCTGATTCGCAAGCTGGTGGCGATCCCAGGTATCCAGGACCTGGCACTCACTACCAATGGCGTCCTGCTGGCCCAGCACGCCCAGGAACTGTACGACGCCGGACTGCGACGTATCAACGTCCATCTGGATACGCTCGATCGGGAACGCTTCAAGCACATCACACGGCGGGACGATCTGGACAAGGTTTTAAACGGGATTGAGCTGTGTCGGAAGCTCGGCTACGGTCCCATCAAGATCAACGCTGTGGCGGTGAAGAACCTGGTGGAGCCGGACGTTGTGGAACTGGCGCGCTTTGGGCGCGAGCGCGACATCGAGATTCGCTATATCGAATTCATGCCGCTGGATGCCCAGGGGATCTGGGAGCGGGATCGCGTGTTGACCATGGACACGATGATCGCCATGCTTCAGCGCGAGATCGGGCCGCTCGAAGAGATTCCGGACGCCGATCCGCGAGCGCCGGCGACGGAGTATCGTTTCAAAGACGGCGTCGGGCGCGTGGGATTCATCGCGTCGGTCAGTAAGCCGTTCTGCCTGAACTGCAACCGCGTGCGACTGACTTCGGATGGCAAGCTGCGTTATTGCTTATTCGCGATCGACGAGACTGACGTCAAGTCGCTGTTGCGCTCGAACGCCCCGGATTCCGCGATCGTCGAGGCCGTGCGAAGCTGCGTGGCCGATAAGTGGATCGGGCACGAGATCAACACGCAAAAATTCGTGCCGCCACCGCGACCGATGTATTCCATCGGCGGGTAATCCTAATTCTCCGAAGGTCGTTCCACGTGGTCGATCACGACCATTCCGATAGGGGCTTTTCGCGACTCCAATTTCAAGCCTAGTTGTTCTTCGATTGCCGTGAAGATGCTTTCACCGCTTGCTCCGGTGGCAGGATCGCCTCCGGGCTCCGCGGTCAGATTTAACTGGAAATCATACTTTCCAGTAAGGCCTGTCTGATCCAGGACGGGGCGGTCCATGCCGGGTACGTGCGACAGTTGCCTTACAAGCTGTTCGATGGGCGAGCCAGTAAACGTCATCTGCGTGTCACGTCCTTTGCTGCTCATCCGCATCATGGATGGATCGGCGGCCGTATTCTCCTTTAGTTTCGGCCCGCTCTTTCCTTTCACGAGCGCGTAGACCGGCATCTCTTTTGTCTCGCGGTGGAACTTCAGTTGGAAACGCTCCGCAAGCAGGGGTTGCAGCATCTGATGGGCTTGGTCCCTACTGGGAGTAGTTTCACCAGCGGGGCGCGCGGCGATGTCATAGCGGTCGGAGCCGATCCAGCCCGTCGCACCGGCCACTTGATAGTCCTCCAGCCCATAGGCAGCCGTAATCAGATTGCTCACCGTGTAGGCAGTCATCGTGACTCTAGTGCCGGAAATCGTCGTGCCGATCATACTGACGGGTCCTTGGTGCAGCCTGATTGAGGCCACCTCAAATGATTGTCCGCAGGCTACTCCTAGCGACAGCGCGATACCGATCCGGAGGAACATCTCAGTTAGAAACTTTACTCTAATTCACGCCGTGCATGCGGAGCTTGGCGATCTGCTCGGCATTTAGGTTGCGCATGCCTGCGTTCTGCAGCCGTTTTAGATATGCTCCGTCGACGCCGTGCATTCGAAGTTGCGCAAGATCTTGCGGAGTGAAATCGTATCCCAGATGCCGGGCTTGCTGGACGAAACTCGCCTCCACGCCGTGCATCCGCAGCTGGTCGACCTCTTCCGCCCTCAGGCTCCCGTAGCCCGCCTCCTTGAGGCCCTTTAAGTACTCGGGCGTGACGCCATGCATGCGCATCTGCGTCAGATCGGATGCTTGGGGCTTCAGTCCGTAGCCCTTCAAGTCGCGCATATATCCGGAATCGACGCCGTGGATCCGCAGTTGCACGATATCAGAGGCGCGGAGGTCGTAACCAGCGGCTTTGAGATCGCGCAGAAAGGCTGTCTCGACGCCGTGGATGCGCAGTGGGACCAAATCGTCTGCAGTGAAGTTCGCGTAGCCGGCCTGGCGAGCCTCGCGAATGTAGTCGACAGTGATGCCGTGCATCCGAAGCCGCACCAGATCATTGCTCGAGGCACGCAGACCGGAGTCACGAATCTCGCGGGCGAACTCGCGGTTGATGTCCATCATCAGCATGGAGAGGAGTTGTTCGTCATCGGGCGTGTCGTAACCCATTTGCTGAAGAGCCGAGACGAATCCGCGATCCGGTGCAAACGTGTAGGTCCCCGACCCCGTGCCCAGGAGAAAACGGCCCTCGCACAGCAAACGGCCGGCATCGGCGACGTACTCGAACTTGGCCGGGCCGGTGGAACCCAGCATGGATAAGGAGAATCCGCGAAAGTTATCGATGGGCACCTCGCGGCTGTTGACCCAGTTGTCAAAGCCGTTAGAGTGGCGAATTACGAAGTGCACGTGATTCAAGGAGAGACTCGGGCGAAGTTGCCAGCCAGCGTGCCGATCCTCGGTGAAAGCCAGCAACGTGGCGGCGGCCAATACCCCGGCGATCACCAGTACCACTGTGAAATATTTTGAGTTGGCGCCCATCTAGATCACTCCTGCCTGCTTGAGCCGGATAACTTGTTCGAGAGTCAGGCTAGGACCGTATTCCCTGGCTTGCCGCAAATCGTTGATGTTGAGGCCGGCGTGGGCCGCGTCTATGAGTTCGCGCATCTTAGCCTGAGGGAAAGCATCTTTGAGAGCACGGATCAAATCGGGCTGCAGGCCCCCATGAGCGACGTCGATGGCTTCCTGGACGGTCAGGTTCTTGAAGCCGGCATCGTGCAGCGCGCGGAGGTACCGCGCGGAGACGCCGCTATGCGCCAGGTCGAGCAGCTCCCTGACAGAAAGTTTTCCCCATCCCGATTCCGCCACCCCGCTTAAAAATTCGGCTGATACGCCGGCGTTGTGCAGTTCGATGATCGCGTCGACCGGAAGATCGCCATAGCCCGCGGCGACCAGGGTGGC
>JAICXC010000151.1 GCA_025980665.1 Bryobacteraceae bacterium | reverse complement strand
GCGCCGCTGATGGCGTTCCGCATGGCCGTGCCGCCGTGGGCGTCGATGCGGGTGAGCGCCTCTTCGAGCTTCTTCGAGTCATGCGTAAACGCCTGGTCGAGATAAGGATCGTCATTGAAATTCACGATGAAGACTTCATCTTCCGGATTGGAGGCCTTCACCAAGGCCAGAGCCGCCGCCGCCACCCGCGCGCGCTTGTCGTTCATACTCCCGCTGTTGTCCACCAGGATCCCCATCGACACCGGCACATCTTCGCGGCGGAAAATCTTGATCGGCTGCTCGACATTATCCTCGAAGACTTTGAACGCCGACTTCGGGATGTTGGTGATCAGCTTGCCTGACTTGTCGAGGACGCTGACGTGCAGCGTGACTTCTTTGATTTCCGTGGTAAAGATGGGGACTTCGTCTTGGGCGTAAATCGCCAGTGCCGCCAGGACGGCCGTTAGCAGTCCCGCGAACAGCCACTTCTTTCTATTGAGAGGGTGCAACATATCCCGGACGGTAGCGAGCCCGCAGGGGGGGCAAGTCCTTGACCTTAACCAATTTCACTTCCACTTTTCTGTACTTGCCATCGTGAGCCGCATTCTTAGGGCTGTAGCCGAGCACGTACTGATTGCGCAACTCCAGGCCGATCTTGGCCGCCACGTCGGGAAGATCCGCCAGATTTTCCACCGAGAAGTTCCGCCCGCCGGTTTGTTCGGCCAGATCGCTGAGCAGCCCCGGACCACTCATTTCCTCGGGCGTCCGCCCACGCGAGCCGATAGGCTCGAAAATCCCTATCGAATAGATTTGAACGTCGGCTTCGCGCACCCAGTTGCGTACCTCACTCTCGGTAAATCGGCTGGAATTGTCTCCTCCGTCAGAGATGATCAGGATCGCTTTCCGGCCATTATGAGCCTTTTTCATCTCGTTCATGGCCATGGCGACGCCATCGAGCAGGGCGGTTCGGCCTTTCGATTGAACCCAGGTGAGATGGCTCTGGACCTCCTCAGGCTGAGAGGTGAACGGAACGCTTAGCTCGGGCCGATCGTTAAACTGAACCAGGAAGAATTCATCCTCAGGATTGGCAGTGCGCATAAATTGCGCCACCGCCTGGCGCGACCGTTCGAGCTTATTCCCCATGCTGCCGCTGCAGTCGAATACCACGCCGACGGAGAGCGGCACGTCTTCGCTTCCAAAGCTGGCGATCTCCTGCGAGACCTTGTCCTCGGTAAGCTCGAAGTTGTCTTTCTCCAGGCCAGTGAGGAGTTTGCCTGTTGCGGCGATGGTCACGCCTACGGGAACCAGGACCAGAGTCGTGTCGATACGAAGGTCCGCGCGACGATCCAGGATGGTTTCGGCGGTACCAGCGGACGAAGGCCGGATGCGAGGCTGAATACTGACGGTCGGCGCCTTTGGATCTGCCCGTTTTTCAACCGGATCGTCTGCTGTCAACGGCAGCAGCGCGATTCCCAGGAGCGTGATCGTCCAGACCGAACGCATAATGGCCCGCAACCTGAGTCGATTATAGCAGGACATGGCATTTTCAAAGCACACAAAGTTCCAAAATCTGGATTTGGATATGACTTTCGGAAACCCTTCGCCGGCGAGTTCCTTTATGCTATATTCGAGTGTGCCGCAACGGATTCTTGGTGTAATCCCAGCACGGTACTCTTCCTCTCGTTTCCCCGGCAAAGCCCTCATTTCCATAGCTGGTAAGACTATGCTGCAGCATGTGTGGGAACGTACCTCCCAGGCACGCTATCTTACCGATGTCGTGATCGCCACGGATGACGAGCGCATCCAGGCCGCCGCCCAGGAATTTCGTGCACGAGTCGTCATGACGCGGGCGGATCATGCATCCGGAACCGACCGGGTCGCCGAGGCTGCTTCGGCCTCCCCGGCGCAGATCGTCGTCAACGTCCAGGGCGACGAGCCGATGATCGATCCCGCTGCTATCGACGCTGCAATCCTGGGCCTGCTTGACGACGATATGGGCGCTGTTCCCATGGGAACAATCAAAAAGCGTATCGAGCGGCCGGGCGACATCCAGGATCCCAACGTGGTGAAGGTGGTCACCGACGCCCAGGGCAACGCCCTGTATTTTTCCCGCTCACCGATTCCGTACGCCCGCGAAGGCGAACAGGCCAACTATTTTAAGCACATCGGGCTCTACGTCTACCGCCGCGACTTTCTCTTGTCCTATTCGGATCTGCCGGTGGGGCCCCTGGAGCGCGCCGAGCGCCTGGAACAGTTGCGTGCACTAGAGAACGGGTTCAAGATTCGCGTGGTGGAAACCGAGTACGAGTCGCTGGGCGTCGATACGCCCGAAGATTGGAAGCAGGTCGCGGAGTTATTCGAAAAACCAATGGTGAATCGGTAGCATGGCCAAATATATATTTGTCACTGGTGGCGTGGTTTCCTCCCTCGGCAAAGGAATCGCCGCGGCGAGCCTGGGGTGCCTGCTGGAAAGCCGTGGCCTGAAGGTCACGCTTCAGAAATTCGACCCTTACCTGAACGTAGATCCCGGCACCATGAGCCCGTTCCAGCACGGCGAGGTGTTCGTCACCGACGACGGCGCCGAAACCGACCTCGATCTGGGACACTACGAACGCTTCACGCACTCACCGCTTTCGCAGACCAACAACCTGACTAGCGGACGTATCTACGAACAGATCATCTCGCGCGAGCGCCGCGGCGACTATCTGGGCAAAACGGTGCAGGTAATTCCGCACGTGACCAATGAGATCAAGGCTGCGGTGAGGCGAGTCTCCAACCCGTCCGAGCAATCGCCCGCCGATGTGGTGATCTGCGAGATCGGCGGCACGGTGGGCGATATCGAGTCGCTGCCCTTCCTGGAGGCGATCCGGCAACTGCGTCACGAACTCGGCCGGGACAATACCTTGTTTGTACACGTCACGCTGGTTCCCTGGATCGCAGCCGCGCAGGAGCTCAAGACCAAACCAACGCAGCACAGCGTGAAAGAGCTGCGGGCCATCGGTATCCAGCCGGACATTCTGCTGTGCCGCAGTGAGCGCCCAATCCCTCAGGAGATGAAGGAAAAAATCGCCCTGTTCTGCGACGTCGACGTGCAGGCCGTGATCACCGCCAAGGACGTGGACAGCGTCTATGAAGTCCCGCTGGTGTTCGCCGAACAGGGCGTGGATGAAATCGCCATGCGCCTTTTGGCTCTAGACGCCGGACCCCGCGACCTGACCGCCTGGACCGAGATGGTACATAGCATGAAGCAGCCTTCACGGGAAGTATCGATTGGCCTGGTGGGCAAATACGTCGAGTACGAGGATTCCTACAAGAGCCTGAAAGAAGCGCTGCTGCACGGCGGACTGGCGCACGACGCGAAGGTCAACATCACCTGGATCGAGGCCGAGCGGCTTAAGTGGCCCGAGGCCAGCGGCGAGCTCGAAGCCTTCGACGGGATCCTGGTGCCGGGCGGATTCGGACGCCGTGGAATCGAAGGCATGCTGCAAGCTATCCGCTACGCACGCGAATCCAAAGTGCCCTATTTCGGGATCTGCCTGGGAATGCAGACGATGGTCATCGAGTTCGCGCGCAATGTGTGCGGCCTGGAGCAAGCCAACTCCACCGAGTTCGATCCGGCCACGCCCGATCGCGTGATCTATAAGCTGCGCGAGCTGAAAGGCGTCGATGAGCTGGGCGGGACCATGCGGCTGGGGGCGTATCCTTGCCAGCTCGCGGACAACAGTTTCGCGCGCCAGGCGTATGGCCGGCGCGAGATCAGCGAGCGTCACCGGCATCGCTACGAATTCAATCGCGAGTACGAGGCGATTCTCAAAGAAAACGGCCTGAGGCTGACCGGAGAGACTCCGGACGGCGTGTACGTCGAGATTTGCGAGCTGGCTGATCATCCCTGGTTCCTGGGCTGCCAGTTCCATCCCGAGTTCAAATCGAAGCCGCTGGAGCCACATCCTTTGTTTCGCGCGTTCGTGGGCGCCGCGCTCGACTATCGCCGGGCACAAGCCGAACCCCAACCTGACAAACACGCTCATGCCGCGCCTGGGCGGACGTCCGTACTCCTGCAATAGTGCGCATTACTTCCTCAGTGGAGATCGGCGGCGGCCCACTCGCCTTGATCGCCGGACCCTGCGTGATCGAAAGCGAGGAGCATGTCAACATGCTCGCGACGGCTCTTTCGACGCTTTCGAAGCGGCTAGAAGCCGCGTTTATTTTTAAGGCCTCCTTTGATAAAGCCAACCGTTCGAGCGTGAATTCATATCGCGGCCCGGGGATCAAAGAAGGCTTGCGGATTCTAAAGAGCGTGCGGGATCGCGGGATCGCGGTGCTCACGGACATCCACGAGCCCGCGCAGGCAGCGCTGGCCGCCGAGTCCGCGGATATTCTCCAGATCCCGGCGTTCCTCTGCCGCCAAACCGATATTCTTGTCGAGGCGGGTAAGACCGGACGCGTGGTCAACATCAAGAAGGGCCAGTTCGTTTCGCCGGCCGATATTCGTTTAGCCGCGGAGAAGATCGCGTCCACTGGCAACGATCGGATTCTGCTGACGGAGCGCGGAACTTCCTTCGGCTACAACAATCTGGTGGTGGATATGCGCGGTCTGGCAATGATGCGGGGCTTCGGATGGCCTGTGGTGTTCGACGCGACGCACAGCGTCCAGTTGCCGGGCGCGGCAGGGACGGCGTCCGGCGGGCAGCCCGAGTTCATCGAGCCGCTGGCAAGCGCCGCGGTAGCTGTGGGCGTCGATGCGGTGTTCATCGAAGTGCACGAAGCCCCCGAACGCGCGTTGTCGGATGGCGCGAATGCGCTGCGGCTGGATAAGCTTGAGGGGTTGATGCGGAAGCTCCAGCGGATCTCGGCGGCGGCACAAGCGTAAGGCAAGCGGTCATGGGGAAAATCCGCTCGATCCCATCTTGGCTGAACGCCTTTTACGCGGTCTGCATTATCTCTCGGCGAACGAGCCACCAGTACGGCAATTCTTCGAAGTCATCTTTGCATCGAACAACTCATCCACGACTTCGTGAATGCTAAGCTCCTTCGGCTGGAAGAACTCGACGATGCACGGCTTTCACTTCACCAACTGCTATGTATCGCGAGAGCGTTGGACTCCGTGGATGAATCTCGTTGGGTTGGGAAGCGGTTCTTCGCCTGAATAGGCTGCGAAATCGAGTATCCCATGATCTACAGGCTCACGGTGTCAAACCGAAGTCCCTCCTTCAGGAACAGGACGCGTGCGTCACGTTTGTCGCCGGAAGTTCGCCTCATCCCGTTCTGGAACTCCACCACTATGCGCCCTTCGATCAGGCTCTGCGCTCAATTTACGTCACGATCTTGGCGAAGATCCACCCTGAAGACTCATTAAACGAGAACGGTTGAGTTCCTCAGCGCGCGCGCCGGTATACTGTGGTCATGAAGTTTTGCGTGGTCCTCGAATACGACGCCCAGGCGCAAAGCTGGTCTGCCGTCTGTCCGGAGCTGCCCGGGTGCACCTCAGCCGGAACCGCAGAAGAAGAAGCCCGACAGGGCATCGCTGAGGCAATCCGCCTCTACCTCGCCCCCAGCGACCTGCACTTGCCCGCGAACGCCAAACTCGTCGAGGTAACGGTTGGGTGAACGCGGTACGCCTCGGGCTAACCGCGGATCAAGTGACCGCGGTGCTTAGGCGCCACGGTTTCCTGCTTGCCGGATCATTGGGAGCCATCAAAAATGGCGGAATCAATCGACAGGAAAGCAGGTCATCGTGCCCTATCATCGGGGTCGCATCCTGCCGTTAGGAACCATGCGGTCCATCATCGAAGGAAGCGCAATTCCGGCTGACTCTTGGAGCCGTTAGTAGTTCCTAATCCCTTCTCGACCGGAACATCAGCAGAACACTCAGCGCGACTGCCGAAAAACTCAACGCTGCGCCAATCGCGACCACGCCCGGCCGATATCGCATCTCCACACGATGGCTGCCGGATTCGAGCACCACTCCGCGTAGAGCGCCGAACACTTCATAAATAGGCGAGGGCTTGCCATCCACAGTGGCCTCCCATCCCGGATAAAACGTCTCGCTCACGACGAGAAGCCCACGACACCCCAGGTCCGCATTCATCACCGCCCTGTCACTATCGGGACGTGAGAAGGATGCCGGGCCAGGGTCCCCGCAATCCTCCAGCGCAGGAACAGCATCCAAAGAGACAGCAGTCGTTGCGAGATTGACCGCCGGATCCTCGATAGAGCGCCGTAGTTCATCCACATCCTTCGCCGCAATCATGTGGTGCACGACCCACGCGCGCGGCATCGCCCCAGCAACGGCCGTCACTCCCAAGAGTTGCTGCGTGCGAGTCGTCTGAAACGCGAAACGCAGAACGTGATCCGGCACAGCGGACACGAACGATTGGAGTACGTCCACTCCATACAAGTCGCCGAGATCAGTGAACCTCGAATTGTAATCGGAGACAATCCGACCTTCGCCAGTTCGCGGGAAACTCTTCGCCAGACCTGCGAACTTCCGCAGCGACGGGGCCACTACTGCGTTTCCGGAATCCATGTCCGTCATGCGATGGGTAGCGACAGTTCCAGCCTCCATCACGACGAGCGTCAACAAAACGATTCCGGGCCAGACCGCGAACTTGCGCCACATCAGGACCGCGACTGCGCCCGCCGCGATCAAGCCCTTCACCACGTAATGAGATTGGATCGGGAACTCCATCTCGGGCAAACGTCCCGACCAATACACGCCGAGCATGGCCAACGCAGCAGCCGCCGGAATCCAGATGCCTTTGCGCGGAACCAAGCCGCGGATGACGAGATCGGCGCCCACGGCAGCAAGCGCGCTGAGCGCGAACCCGGCCAGAAAGATTCCGCGGCCAGGGCTGCGAGCCTTCTCCACCAGTGGAAGGAACTTGTAGGCCAGCCAATGCAGCGGCGTGTTTGCACCTAGCGCATACACCACTGAACCGAGCGTCAGAAATCCCAGTATCCTGACGCGCCGGTCGGACCAGCGATAGATGAGAGCGGCGGTCGCAAGAACGATAACAGTGATGCCGGCAAAGGCGGTCCAATGATCCTCGGGCGCGCCGCCGGGCGCGAAGAATTCGCCCAATCCGAACCAGGGCAGCGAGTACCGTGCGTGCACTTCGTAGGGCACTTTATCCGCCCAGCCGATCGGATTTGCGACGCCCACCCAGCGCCGGGAGGTGTGTCCGAATTCATAGAAAGGCAACGTCTGGATCGCGCTGATCGGAATGGCGAGAGCGTACGCGAGCACCGTTCCTTGGATCACTCGCCAGGATTTACTAGTAGCCGCGACGCACGCGCTCCCGAACAACACGGCGTAGCACAGGATCATGGGGATCTCATGGTGCCCGGTCCACCAACTAAGCCCAAGGACGAGCCCCAAGGGAGCGGCGTTCTTCAAAATGCCGTCTTCGGTCCAAAAGCGAAATGCAAAATAGAAAACCAGGGGGGCCAGCGCGACTGCGCTGCTAAGATCGAGCCAGGCGGCGCTCCCCAGAAATCCGGTACACGAGAACGCCATGGCTCCCAGCAGTGAAGGCAGAGCTTGTAGCCCCAGATACCGGCAGAATAGGTACGCGAAGAGCGCGGCAATGAAATGCATCGCGACGTACAGCCAGTTCAGTTCGGCAAAAGAGAGGAGTCCGTCGCGCAATGGCAGCAATCCGGCGAACAGGATGACCAGAGGATTCAGCGGGCCTGGCTGCCCCGACCCCAATACTGGTTGCCCCAGCCATATATGCGGATTCCACAAAGGGAAGTGCCCCGCGTGGAGACTACGCGCGAAAAACTGGAGCCGGGGTATTTGCAGCTCCGTGAGATCGTAATGATCGAACCACACGAACCGCGATGGAAAGAAAAGCAGCTTCCAATAAACGGTGGCCAGAAGCAGGAAAAGACCCGCGGCGATTGCGGTCCGCCTGATTAGAGAGCGCTGATCGCGCGGGGCGTTCACCATGGCGCGGGAACCGGAGGTAGGGGTTCCCTGCGAGATCCGGCCGCACGGCTTAGCAGGAAAACCCGATCCCTTGAGTAACGGTACACCCGGTGTGTCGGCTCGGCCTGCGCGATTACATCGGTCCAGCCCGCAGGAACATAGAAATCGATTGCCGGGTGAGTGCGGATAACTGCGGATAGATCGGCCGGGACAGCCAGCATGATAGCGGTGCCGATCGGTTCGGAGGAATTCTCGCCCCATTCGCGCAGGCGCCGTGCATAGGTTGGCTCAAGCTCTGGAAGCGCCAAAAACTCATCGCGTGTGCGCACGATTCCGAGCGAAACATAATACGGCTTGCCTGTTGCCAAGGTATGCGAGGGATCCACCGCGGCATAGCGTACGTGAAACGGAAGCGTCTCGCTGTATAGATCGTCATCCGTCTCGGCGGCGATCAGTTCCG
This sequence comes from Bryobacteraceae bacterium, assembly GCA_025980665.1. GTDB lineage: Bacteria > Acidobacteriota > Terriglobia > Bryobacterales > Bryobacteraceae > Palsa-187. The sequence goes on along the minus strand of JAICXC010000151.1, from coordinate 1,440 downwards.
TATCCCGTTGCAGGTCGTAGTAGGCACGCATGGCTTTGGCGCCTTCCATTGGCGGCGTAACGGGCTGCGCCTTGAAGATTAGTAGCAGGGCTACCGGTAGGATCGCTCGCCGTGGAATCGCCATCCCTCCCAAGACGCACAACGGCGGCAACAGCATCACAATGTACGTCAGATATTTCGCCTGAAACGAGGCCAGTGCCAGAATCGTCACCGCAGTCCAACAGAGAGCGAGAAGTTCCGGCAGACGGTCGCGAGACCGGACGGCCCAGATGGCGCCGGCGATCCCCACGGCCGCGTACAGAGTAAGAATCGGATCGAGTTGCCATAGTCGCTGTATGTAAAAAGTCTGCGCCTGGTTGAAAAGACCGTTCGTTTCCGGATGCATCCCGATTCCCAGGAGCTGCATGTCGACATATTCCGTCCAAAACCACTGTGGATGCGCGAACAGCTGATAAACATGCCAGGGAGCGGCAACCAGCACGGCGACCCCTGCAGTCGCCGCGAGCCGCATAAGAGGTGGCCGAAGTCTGGATGGAGCAACACTCCAGTAGACTGCCCACGTAATTAAAGGCAACACGCCAGCAGCGCTCTTGGCCAGTATGGCCATCGCCGTAAAGACGCCCGAGCAGATCCACGTACTGCGCCGCTCCATCTGCGGATCCAGAGCGACGGTGGTCATGGCTAGCGCAATGAACGCCGCCACCAAAATGTTAACGTCCACCACATGGGCCATTGCCAGGTACACGGGACAGCTCAGCAGCATGGCCGCCGCGAGGGTTCCGGCGAGAATCGAGCGGTACCTTGCACACCAAAGGAAAACCGCTGCGCCGCTGGCGGCTCCGAACAGCAGACCGGGAAGGCGAATCGTGAATAGACTCAGTCCGAAGACCTTTATGGAAAACGCTGAAAACCAATACACCAAGGGCGGTTTCTGAAAAAAGAGGCGACCAAACGCCTTGGGCGTCAGCCAGTCTCCCTCCTGTGCCATTCGCATGGACGCATTGACGTACAGCGCCTCGTCGACGGCCCGGATCTTCAGTACGGGATCGGTATAGCCTGCCCCGATTCCATCCTTGGTAGCGTGCCAGGCAAGCAGCGCAAAACCGCCGAGGAGAACGGCAGTGGTGCACAAAACCAGACGATGGTGTTCGATCCTAGGGTGGAACACGGCGGCAGCTTTTGTGTTGGAGCTCAATCGCTCCCGTTAGCGACGACGAGGACCATTACGAAAACATATGCTACGCCCGCCAGCGCTACGATGATCACCCACACTTGCCAAGGCCAGCGCTTCACACTCAAGCTTTAGCACTATTGCTCTATCGCGCACAACGCTGAAACCCGCTGTGCGCTCGTCGGGGGATGGAGCGATCGGCTAGATCGGCTCGGGTAAATGCAGTTGCGCCTTCACCAGCGCCTTCTCGAGCACCTGCGCGGCTTGAG
>JAICXC010000085.1 GCA_025980665.1 Bryobacteraceae bacterium | reverse complement strand
TGCGGTTTATCTATCACGATTGCTCAAGCCGCTGGGGATTAAAGTGACGCGCATCGCGATGGGCATTCCCGTGGGAAGCGATCTGGAGTTCGCGGACGAAGTGACGATGCTCAAGTCACTGGAGAATCGGCGGGAGATGTAGCGGGATGCCGGATTCACAGACGCCGTCGTTAGTAAGGCCGCCGATGACAACATCCTCGATGCAGTTCGGTTGGCACTGACGGGCTAGCGCGACTTTCAGGTAATTGTCGCTGAGGCCGATGCGGCCGTCTTCGATGGTTACGACGGACAGAATGCGGCCCGGCATCAATTTGCGAAATTCCAGATTTTTGCGCGCCGCGAGATCACGAAGCACGTGCGTGCGGTGTTTGCGAATTTCCATGGGCACGTGATTGCCACCCGCAGCGGGCGTTCCAGGACGCGCTGAGTATGTGAACACGTGCAAATACGTAAACGGCAGGCTCTCGATGAACGCGCGGGATTCTTCGAATTCCTGTTCGCTTTCGCCGGGAAACCCGGTCATCACGTCAGCGCCAACGGCACAATCCGGCATCAGCGCGCGAGCCTTGAGGATTCTGTCGGCGTAATGACGCGGGCGGTATTTGCGGTGCATGCGGCGCAGCACCTTATCGGAACCCGATTGCAGAGGAGCGTGGACGTGTTTCGCGATTCGCGGCGAGGTGGCGACGAGCTCCAACAGAGAGTCGGACCAATCCATGGGTTCGACCGAGCTGAGGCGCAGGCGTTCGATGGGCGTCTCATCAAGAAGACGGCGCACCAGATCGACAAGACGACTCCCACCCTCAAGATCGCGGCCCCAGCGGCCCAAGTTAATCCCGCTGAGGACGACTTCGCGATATTTCGAGGCGAGATGGCGCACCTGGTCGATCACCGAATCAGGCTGCGCACTGCGGCTGCGGCCGCGCACGTAAGGAATAATGCAGAACGAGCAGCGGTTGTTGCATCCGTCCTGAATTTTGAGATTCGGACGAGTGCGGTCCCCCAGGGCGTCTTCCACCGGCGCGGAAAGAAAATCGCGCTGGTCGAAAATATCGCCGATGCGGATTTCGCCGTGATAGTGTTGGCCATCGGCAACGAGATCGGGAATGGAATTCTTGTGCGAATTTCCGACAACGAGACTCACGCCGGGGAGAGCCGCGATTTCTTCCGGTGCGCGCTGGGCATAGCAGCCCGTAACCACGATCTGAGCGTCGGGCTGCGTGCGATGGATGCGGCGGACGGTTTGGCGAAGCTCGTCATCGGCGGTCGAGGTGACCGTGCAGGTGTTCAGGACGACCAGATCGGCTTCGGCTAACTCGTGCGCTGCGTTCAGACCGCTGGCCGCGAGGCCGGCTTCCAGCGCGGCTCCATCGGCCTGGGAAGCGCGACATCCAAACGTTTTTACGAAGTAACCGGACAAGCTCCTATTTTAGCGTGGCTTTTCTTGATGCCCGGAAGGATCGTCATCGCCCGTGATCAGGCGAGCGCCGCGGTAAAAAGTCACATATTGATAACCCCAGCGCAGAAAGACCAGCACGCGATTGAGCGCCTGTGCGAGATACATCAGGTGAACGAAGAGCCAGACGAACCAGGCGATAAAGCCGTGCAGCTTGAGCCCGCCGATGACTCCTACGCCGGAATTTCGGCCGACAACCGCGAGGTAGCCTTTGTCGAAATAGCTGAATGGCTTCGGCGTTTGCCCGTTGAGACGGTTTACGATCACCGAAGCCGCATAACGCCCTTCCTGCATCGCGACGGGAGCGATGCCAGGCAAGGGCGCGCCGTCCTGCTCGCGGTAGGCCAGATCGCCGATCACGAAAATCTCAGGATGACCGGGGATGGTGAGATCCGCATTCACGATGACGCGGCCGGTGCGATCGAGCTTCGCCTCGGTGCGTCGCGCAAGGATCTCGCCCCACGGCGACGGCTTGACGCCAGCGGCCCACAGGACGGTGTGCGCTTCGATGCGCTCCGAGGAGCCCGTCGACGTGTAATATGTCACGCCGTCTGCGTCGATCGCGGTCACACGAACGGATGGTTTAACGCGAACGCCCAAACGGAGGAGCTGCCGTTCGGCGGCGGCGGAAAGGCTCTCCGGAAAGGCAGTCAACACGCGCGGCGAAGTATCGAGCAGCAGGATCCTTGACTCTTCGGGATGAATGGAGCGGAAATCGTGGCGCAGGGAATCGTTGGCGATCTCCGCCAGAGCGCCGGCAAGTTCCACGCCCGTAGGTCCCGCGCCGACGATCACGAAAGTCAGCCAGCGACGGCGAGTATCGGGATCGGGTTCGCGCTCGGCAGCTTCGAACGCATAGAGGATTTTGTGACGGATGCGAGTGGCGTCTTCGAGGGATTTGAGGCCAGGCGCCACAGGTTCCCAGGAGTCTTCATGGCCGAAGTAGAAGTGGTGGGCTCCCGTGGAAACAATCAGAGAATCGTAAGGAATCTCGCCTTTATCCAAAATGAGGCTGCGCGCAGTGGGGTCGAGATCGACGGCGTCGGCGAGCAACACCTGGGCGTTTTTTTGTTTGCGCAGCAAGACTCGCAGAGGTGAAGCGATTTCGCCTGGCGATAATGCACCGGTGGCGACTTGGTAGAGCAACGGCTGAAAAAGATGGAAATTTCGGCGGTCGACCAGAGTTATGGATACGTTATCGTTCTTAAGCGCGCGTGCCGCGTACAGGCCGCCAAAGCCACCGCCGATGATGACGGCCCGGTGCATCTATGTCTATGATGCGTTACTCCGGCCAACGATTCGCTTTCAGTTGCACCGATACGGAGCTTTGGCCGACCGACACCCGCGTTCCGATCGAAGCGATCCCGGCGAGCCACTTCGGATCTCTCTCAGCCTCGAACTGGAACCCAAGTAACGCCGCGGCATAATAATCGCCAGGGGCGACGCCGATCATCTCAAACGCTCCATCGCTATTGCACGTAACCACGCGTCCGAAAGCCAGAGTCTGGACATCGGTCGGGACCAGAACTACGGCGGCTCCATTGCAGTTATCGACAGTTCCATGGAGGCTGCCGTTGGCGGCTTTGTAGGAAACACGGATCGCCGACCCGGGAAATAGATCGACGGGTTTGCCAAGCACCTCCTGACCATTTAGCTGAACGGACACTGGATAGTATCCTGGGCCAGCCTGCGGCAGTATCAGATATCGTCCTGGAGTAGTCGTGGCAGACCCGAGCGTGCCGTCGGGCTGGGTGACGAGCGGAAGCGAGGCCATCGTCCGCCCGTCCGCCGCCGCGAGCGCCACGCCGGCTCGCAAACCCCGCGGTGCGTCTCCCCGATCGATGGTGCCGGAGATTTGGAACGACGGGGCTTGACGGAGCTGAAGATTCTCGACACTTTGATTGCCGACCACAACACTCAAAGCGCCGCTGTGAAAGTTCTTGATAGCGTCGACGGAATCGATCGGCCCCGAGGACACACCTGCCAACTGCCACTCTCCGGAACGAACCTGTGGAAACTCGAAGGATCCGTCCGCGGCTGAAGTAACCCGCGCTTCTTCAGGACCCACGTTCGGGCCCGGGCCAACAAACGTCATAAAGCTGCCCTGCTGCACTGCGCGCGGCCCCGATTGGATTTTTGGCAGGAGCTGAATGGCGACCTTCGACTTGGGATTGCCGGTCTCATCCAGGACGACGCCACTCACACGATAGACCTCGGCAGTCTGGAGCCGAATTTCGACCCCGGATACATCCATATCGCCCCGGATGACGATGGGTTCGGGAGAATACGTGACGACGGGAACGCGCGCGCCCTCGGGGACTCGTGTTGCTCGCGGTATTGCTGCAATCGTGTACGAGCCAGGCTCCAGTTCCTTAAACGTGAACGTACCATCCGCTACGACCGGCACCGAGTTACGATTGACGATTTTCACTTCGCCCTGAGACATAGGGTTGCCGTCGGGATCGACCACGTGGCCGCTAAGCGAGACCAGGCGGGTCATCTCCAGACGTATCCGGACGGGGCTTCCAGTTTCACCTACGATATAAGGCTGCGGAGGAATCTTATTACCTAAACGGTAGCCGTCTTTCTCGAAACGCACTTCGTAGCTACCGGGTTTCATTCCGAAGATGCGGAACTCGCCCGATGCATCGGTGGTTGCGTCGTAAATAGCCCCCTGCTGGGTGCGGATGTAAAAAGTGACATTCGCATCGGGGATTCCCGCGTTGGTGACACGATCCACGACGGTGCCTTCGACACTGCCGGTGCTTTGGGCAAACACGAGCGACGTAAGCAGGAGAACGGGCGCGATGACCCGGATCATAATCTACTCCTCGTCTTGTTGCGCGGCGAGCTTGGTCACCACGCTTAAATCCTCGAGAGTAGTGACGTCGCCGGTTACGGAATTGTTGGTAACGATTTCCCGCAGCAGGCGGCGCATGATTTTGCCGCTGCGGGTTTTGGGAAGAGCGTCGGTAAAACGGATCTCCTCAGGGCGGGCGAAGGCTCCAATCTCGTGGGCCACCCATTGGCGCAGTTCTTTGCCCAACTGTTCGTGGCTATAGTCACCTTTCTTAAGGGTAACGAAGCAGCAGACGGCCTGGCCGGTGATCTCGTGAGGCTTGCCGACCACCGCAGCTTCGGCGACGGCAGGATGGCGGACCAGCGCGGACTCGACCTCCATGGTGCTGAGGCGATGGCCGCTGACGTTCATTACGTCATCGACGCGGCCGAGTACCCAGAAGTAGCCGTCGGCATCGCGGCGGGCTGCATCACCGGTGAAATACGAGCCGGGAACGCGAGTCCAATATTGTTCCCTAAAACGCTCCGGATCGCCCCATATGCCGCGAATCATTCCGGGCCACGGCCGCCGCAGGATCAGGAATCCTTCTTGATCGGTACCGACCTCGAAGCCTTTGAGATCGACGATATCGGGAATGATACCGGGCATCGGCAGCGTACCGGATCCAGGCTTGGCGGGAACGGCGCCCGGCATGGGAGCGATGAGGATGCCGCCCGTTTCGGTCTGCCACCAGGTATCGACGATGGGACAACGGCCTTTGCCGATGACGCGGTTATACCATTCCCAGGCGGCGGGATTGATAGGCTCACCGACCGAACCGAGCAGACGAAGACTCGAAAGATCGTGGGCGTTGGGCCACTGGTCGCCTTGGCGAATCAGTGCGCGGATCGCAGTGGGCGAAGTGTAGAGAATGCTGATGCGATACTTCTCGATGATGCGCCACCAGCGATCGAACTGCGGATAATCGGGAGCGCCCTCGTACATCACGCTCGTCGCGCCGCCCGCGAGGGGGCCGTACACGATGTAACTGTGGCCGGTGACCCAACCGATATCCGCCGAGCACCAGTAGGTGTCTTCTTCCTTGAGATCGAAGACCCACTGCATGGTCGCGGTGACGTGGGTGAGATAGCCGCCGGTGGTGTGCAGAATTCCCTTCGGTTTGCCGGTAGTGCCGGACGTGTAGAGCACGAACAGAGGATGTTCACTATCGAGCGGAACGGCGGGACAGTCTTCGGTAGCGTGCTCGTCGAGCTCGTGCCACCAGAGATCACGGCCCTGCTTCATGGGCGTGTCGGAGCCGGTGCGGCGATACACGATGGCATCGCGCACACCGGGGCATTCTTCGAGTGCTGCATCGACGGCGGGCTTGAGCTTGATCTCTTTACCCCGGCGAAAGCCGCCATCCGCGGTGATGACGAGGGTCGCGCCAAGGTCCTGGATGCGGGCTTTCAGCGCTTCGGCCGAGAATCCGCCGAATACGACGCTATGGATGATGCCGAGGCGCGTGCATGCCAGCATGGCGATCGGCAACTCCGGAATCATGGGCATGTAGATGATGGCGCGGTCGCCGGCTTTGTATCCGCGCGATTGGAGGACGCTGGCGAAGCGGACTACCAGACGATGCAGCTCTTGATAAGTTAAAGCTCGTTGCTCGCCCGGTTCACCTTCCCACAGAATCGCGACTTTGTTTTTGCGTGGGGTGGTCAGGTGGCGATCGAGACAGTTGTAAGAGACGTTGAGTTTCGCACCGGCGAACCAGCGCGCGAAGGGCGGGTTCCATTCGAGCACTTTGGACCACTTCTCGAACCAGTGGATCTCGCGTTCGGCGATTTCACCCCAGAATGTTTCCGGATCTTGTTCCGCGCGGCGGTAAAGATCCAGGTAACCTTTCATGCCCTGGACGTGGGCTTTGCGGACGAAGTCTTCGCTGGGGGGATAGACGGACGGGGTACTCATTCGTTCGGATTGTAGCAAGACACAGATAATTTAGAGGCGCCTCGATCCTATCGTTAACCCTGACAAGCAAGGGATTCGTTGCGCACACACCCTCCACAGCCTTTCCTAGGATGCTGTTTCCCGGTGGGTCCAGGCCTCCAACGACAGAGCCCTTGAACTCCTTGACCATAAGTTAGGGTATGTTGCGAAATGCGAGTGGGAGCGAAACACCGAAAATGTGGAAAACAATGAGAAAGAGCTGCATTCCATTGGGTGACGATTTCAATCAAAAGCGGCGCCGTGCAAATCGCTATCGGGATCTTGCAGACTCGAATATCGACTAGCCGCAATGATATCGTACGCCGGAGCGCACACTGATGGAAGAGGCTAATATTAATCTCATCGAGCTTGACACTTGGGATCAGTTTGAGGACGAGATCCACAAAATCGAAATAATCGGACCGAACGTGGGGCTAGAGCCGGGCGTGACATGTTTGCCCGCTTGTTCCGTGGTCTGGGCGACAGCAAATGGGGATTAGAGACGACGTTAGAGCGCTCCTATCCGATGGAGCGTTGCGACGATACGCCGAGCCTCCGGCGTTACTATCGAACAATCATGGCCGCAAGGTCGGCCATTGAAACACTTACGGGTAAACAGTGGAATAAGTTGCCGGACGTTCCAGCATTCGACGAGCTACTGCAAAACAATTATAGCTTCCCGCTCGACGTTTTGCTTTCCAACCAGACAGAGGTTTACGAATATCTGGTCCATCTGCGCCACCACGGTTTCCCTTCACCGCTGTTGGACTGGAGTGCCTCTCCCTATGTCGCGGCTTTTTTTACTTTCGATGATCCTGCTGCCGCGGCAGAGCGTGTTTCCATCTTTGTCCTTTTGCAAGATACTCTTCACAGCGGTTTAAATAGTGCGCACCTCTACGTTGTCGGCCGCTATCTCCGCACCCATCCTCGGCATCTTTTTCAGCAGTGCAACTATTCGATATGCGTGATGCAAGGTGTCGTCGGCGACTTCTTATTTTGCGACCATCGTGGCGGCATGAAAGACGCGATCGGCCCAAATGGTGAAATTCTGCAAATCACACTCCCAGTTAGTCAGCGAGTCCCCGCACTCAAAAATTTAGATCTGATGAACGTCAACGCGTTCTCGCTCTTTGGATCCGAGGACAGTCTTGTGCGCACGGTGAGCCGGCGCGAATGCTTGTTCAGGAGTTGGTAGTCGGATCAGGATAGCCCAGACGCAGGAAGCCGACGCACGCACCCCAAACTAAGAGGCGGGCTTGATGTTCTGGTTCACACGGAAGAAGTTTTCCGGATCGTACTTGGCCTTGACCTTAGACAAGCGCTCATAGTTATCGCGATAGGATGCGCGGACGCGATCGTCGCCTTCTTCCATCATGAAGTTCACGTAGGCGCCGCCGGCTCCGTAAGGATGCAGCGCGTCATAATAGCCGCGGGCCCAGTTGGTGATCTTGTCGCGATTGGCCGGATCGGGGTCGACGCCTACGATCACCTGGCTCCAGACCGCATCCCGATAGCTCCAGGCAGTGTCGCTATTGCCCACGCGGTGCGCCGCGCCGTTAATAGGGTACATGTGCATGGCCGATTGCATGGTGGGCAGCTGGCTGCCCCACTTGATGTGCTCGGCGATGGCGGCGTCGGAAAGTTCCTTGACGAAATCGGCTTTCCAATACCACTGATGTCCCGCCGGAAAGAGCGGATCGAACACGCTGTTGAGCGCAGGCAGCGGCACCGTGTGCACACCATCGAGCAACGGCTTACGGAATTGCTTGACCGGTTCAAGAAGCTTGTTGGCCTCGTCGAGCGGCAGGGTGGAGCACCACAAAATAGCGGCAACCTTCTTCCGATGCAAGGCTTCGGGGAACATCGGAACCGGAGGAACTACCAGGAATGCAAACCAGCCGCCTAGCGTTTCCGGTGCTTTGACGATGAACTCGCGATAGAACTTCATCACGTCGGCAGCGTCTTCCAGTTCCCAGAACATGGGGCCAGCGGATACGGTACTAACCGGATGCGCCTTGAACAGGAAGGAAGTGACCACACCAAAGTTGCCTCCGCCGCCGCGCAACGCCCAGAACAGATCGCTGTTCTCTTTAGCATTGGCGACCACGAAGCGGCCGTCGGCCAGGACCACGTCGGCACTCAGCAGATTGTCGATGGTCAAACCAAATTTGCGGGTGAGATGGCCCATGCCGCCGCCGAGCGTGAGCCCGCCGACACCGGTGCTCGAAATGATCCCGGTGGGGACGGCCAACCCGAAGGCGTGGGTGGCGTGATCGACGTCGCCCCAAACGCATCCGCCGCCGACGCGCACGGTGTTCGCCGTGGGATCGACATGGACGTACTTGATGCCGGAAAGGTCGATGGTCAGGGCATCGTCGGCGATACCGAGGCCGCCGGCATTGTGACCGCCTCCGCGGATGGAAACTTTCAACCCGCTGGTTCGTCCGAAGGTCACGGCCGCGATCACGTCCGCCACGTCCACACACTTGGCGATGAGGCGAGGCTTCTTATCGATCATCCCGTTGTACACTTTCCGGGCGTTCTCGTATGCAGCGCTTCCGGGTTCAATCAATTCTCCGCGCAGCTGGGCGCGGAAGTGAGCGATTTCTTCTTTATTGATCATTGGATAGGCACTCTATCAAAATCCAGGATAATGGATTGCACATGAGTCAAGCCACGCCACCGCATCGCTCCAGAGTTCCGTGGGCGTTGGCTGTGACCGTGGGACTGTGCTCGGGGCTAGTGGGATATGTGATTCACGCGGCACGGGTCAACCGAATCCCGAAGCAGGTGGTGCAGGTGGAACGGTTGACCGACATGCCGGGGCGGGAGGAAACGCCCGCGATCTCGCCCGACGGCAAAGCTGTGGCATTCGTGGCGGCGGTTGGTGGCAAGCGGCAGATCTGGGTCATACAACTTGCCGGAGGCCCGCCGCGCGCGATTACCAAGGACGATGCCGATCACTATGGACCGCGATGGTCGGCGGATTCAAATAGCCTGATCTACCTGGCGTCTTATTTGGGGTCGAACGCGATTTGGGAGATCCCGGTAGCGGGTGGCATGGCTCGCATGCTGGTGGACGCGGTGGCTCCAGGCGATCTAAGTCATGACGGAAAGAGCCTGGCGTTTTTCCGCCTTAGGGACGGCTCGGCGGAATTGACAATTGCCGCTCGTGACGGGTCTAACCCGCATACTGTCACGAAGGCTCCGGGTGTAGGTATTTATTCGAATCTACGATGGGATCCAGGTGATAAGAAGCTCGCTTACCAGGAGGGCAGGAACTTGCTCGTAACCGGTATCTCGGGCGGCGAATCTGTCCGGGCAGCGGTCGGCGACGCCCCCGTTGCGGGCTTCGCGTGGGCTCCCGATAACGCGGGGCTAATTGTCAGCTCGTCCCGGGATACGTCCGGCCCGCTGGTCTACAACTTGTGGCTGATTCCACGCAAGGAGGGCAGCTCGCCTTCGCAGCTCACCTTTGGCGAGCTGTCCTATGCAACTCCGGATATCAGCAGGTCAGGAGGCGGCCTGGTGGTTAGCCGCACATTTGTACCGCCATCGGGGTCCATGGCCGAGGCGGATATCGTCATGTTTACCGGCCTGAAATGGTGATTTCCGTTATTAGGTCCATAAGAAACTTCTTCGCACGACCTACTTCCAATTCTATTAGCTCCTGTTTATACTGCCACTAGCTGCCTGAGTATTGAGGTGAATCCCTAGGCGACAGGCAGCCACGTCTGGCAACCCACCTGGTCGCTCCTTTCGGAGGAGCCACCCTGCTTGTCAGTATTTCTCTGAGGAGAGCCCCATGGCGACGGAGAGGGCCAAAGTGTATCTGGTGGGAGCCGGTCCAGGCGACCCCGACCTGCTGACAATCAAAGCGGCGCGGATTCTGGCACGAGCGGACGCCGTGATTTATGACAAACTCGTGAGCCCAGAGATTCTGGCGTTGGCAAATCCCCGTGCGACGTTTATTCCTGCGCGCAAGGAGCGCGGACAGCAGGAGGAGTTTGAGGCCGAGATTCACGCCTGGTATTTGCGGCTGCGCGACGAAGTGGGGCCGATGGTGCGGCTCAAGAGCGGCGACCCACTCGTATTCGGACGGGGAGGCGAAGAATTGGAGTTCCTGACCCAGCACGGCTTCGATGTGGAGGTGGTACCAGGCGTATCGGCGTTAACGGCAGCGCCATCGTTAGCGGGCATTCCGCTGGGAGGCGTCTCGGCTTCGGTGACGGTACTACCGGGGCATCGGCAAGCGGTGAAAGAGGTGGATTGGCCGGCCTACCGGCATGGGGGGACACTGGTGGTCCTGATGGGAGTGGACCATCGCGCAGAGATCGCGAGATGCCTGATCAACGGCGGGCGAAAGGCAGGGGATCCGGTCGCATTCCTGCAATATGCGTTGAGGGATCGGGAGTGGGTGGTTGAATCGACGCTTGAGCAAGTCGCGGGGGGCGAAGTGGATGTGAAGCCGCCTGCAGTATTTGTGATCGGCGAAGTGGTTCGGCTGCGAACCGTCCCGCGCGCGAATCGAGCGCACGAGACGGCGTCGCCAATGTCGTAATTTGGTTCAGGCTTACTCGGCGGGCTCTTCGCCTTCTTCGTGTTTGCCCGACTGGATCGCTTTCAGCCGTTCTTCGCGGCGCTTGGCACGTTCGGCAGCGCGCTTTACCAGCTCGGAACCGACTAGTTCGAGCATGGCCTGCTCGGCGCCATCGCCTTTGCGCCAGCCTAACCTGATAACGCGCGTGTAACCGCCGTTGCGCTGGCCGAATCGCGTTCCAAGCTTATCGAACAGCTTCTTCACCGCGGCCGGTGTTTCCAGAAACGCCGCGGCTTGACGGCGGGTGTGAAGCGTATCGCGTTTAGCCAGGGTGATCATCTTTTCGACCAACGGGCGGGCCGCTTTGGCCTTGGGAACCGTGGTGACGATGCGCTCATGTTCGATGACGCTGGTCACCAGATTTTTTAGCAGCGAGTTGCGCGAGCCGGCGTCGCGCTTAAGTTTGAATCCTGATCTCTTATGTCGCATGGTTGTTATTCCGCGAGGGGAGCCTCGTTTTCTTGCTCTTCCGCCTCGTCTTCGTCGTCGATGTCGATATCGGTCTCTATATCGGCCACTCCCAGCATCGCCGGCGTTCCCGAGGGAGCGATCAAGCGGCCTTGAGAATCGAACTTCATGCCGAAGCCCAGACCCAGGCTGGACAGAATTTCCTTGATCTCGTTCAATGATTTGCGTCCGAAATTCTTGGTTCGCAGCATTTCGGCTTCGGTTTTCTGAACCAAGTCGCCGATAGTCTGGATATTGGCGTTCTTGAGGCAGTTGTAGGAACGCACGCTCAGTTCCAGCTCCTCGACAGAGCGGCTGAGCACTTCGTTCATCTGACTCATGGCGCGCTCGGCCGGCTCTTCGGCGGTTTCCGGCAGCTCCTCGAAGTTGATGAAGATGGCCATGTGGTCCTTCAAGAGCTTGGACGCCTGACCGATGGCATCGGCGGGCGAAATCGCTCCATTGGTCCAGACTTCGATGGTCAGTTTGTCGTAATCAGTCATCTGGCCCAGGCGGGCGGATTCGACCGAGTAATTCACTTTACGAACGGGCGAGTGAACCGAGTCGATGGGGATGTAGCCGAGGGGAAGATCCTCGTCGTTATTGCGATCCGCGCCCACATACCCGCGGCCGGATTTAATGCGCATCTCGATTGAGAGCTTGCCGCCTTCGCCGATGGTGGCGATGTGCATGTTGCGGTCCAGCACTTCGATTTCGGAATCGGTTTCGATCTGTCCGCTGAGGACTTCGCCAGCCGAGTCGACTTTGAGGCGAACGGTGCGCATTCCCTCGCTGAGCATCTTGAACGGGATCTGCTTCAGGTTAAGGATGATGTCGGTGGCGTCTTCGACCACGCCGGGGATGGGACTGAATTCGTGGGCCACGCCTTCAATCCGCACCGCGGTGATCGCGGCGCCTTCAATCGAGCTCAGCAGCACACGCCGCAGGCCCGTTCCGATGGTAGATCCAAATCCGCGCTCGAAGGGCTGGGCGGTGAACATCCCGTACCGGTCCGTGAGCGTTTCCGTATTGGCGACCAACCGCTTTGGTTTCTGGAATCCTTTAAACATAGATGATGGCCTCTTACTTCGAATACAACTCGACGATCAGCTGCTCATTCAATTGGATCTGGACGAGATCCTCGCGCTTGGGAGATCCGAGCACTCTGGCCTTCAGATTCTCCCGATCGACTTCCAGCCAATTGGGACTGGGAGCGTGCGCCGTGGCGTCGCGCGCGTGCAGAATGGTGGGGTTGTTCTTGCTGTTTTCGCGCACTTCGATCACGTCATTGGCTTTCACCGTAAAAGAAGGGATGTCCACACGACGTCCATTCACATTAATGTGCCCGTGGCGGACTAACTGGCGCGCCTGCGCCCGCGAAGTCCCGAAGCCCATCCGCAGCAAAGTGTTATCCAGACGCCGCTCAAGCAGCGCGAGCATGTTCGCGCCGGTGATGCCCTTCATGCCGCTGGCTTTTTCGAACAGATTGCGAAACTGATTTTCGAGCAACTGATAATAGCGCCGGGCTTTTTGTTTTTCCCGGAGCTGAAGGCCGTAGCCGACGATCTTGGGTTTACGAGCCTGGCCGTGCTGGCCGGGCGGAAAATTACGTTTCTCGATGGCGCACTTTTCAGTGTGGCAGCGCTCGCCCTTGAGAAATAGCTTCATCCCCTCGCGCCGGCACTGCCGGCAGACGGGACCAATATATCGTGCCAAATCAAACCTCCCTGGTACTACGCTTCAGTAGGTGCAGTTTACGGCAAGTTTCGCCTTCGTCCTGCTTACAATTCAAATCCGAAAGATCAAACGCGGCGCTTTTTGGGCGGCCGGCAGCCGTTGTGCGGGATCGGCGTACGATCCCGGATGGAACGAACTTCGAGACCAGCGGTGGATAGCGCGCGCACGGCCGATTCGCGGCCTGCGCCCGGTCCGCTGACATTCACATTCACACTGCGCACTCCCGATTCCTTGGCCTTGTTGGCGGCGGTGAGCGACGCCTGCTGCGCGGCGTAGGGCGTCCCTTTGCGCGATCCGCGAAAGCCCAGCGAACCCGAGCTGGACCACGACAGGACATTCCCCACCGTATCGGTGATGGTAATGATGGTGTTGTTGAAGGACGCCTGCACGTGCACGATGCCCGCGGGTACGTTCTTCTTTTCCTTCTTCTTGAAGGATTTCTTTTTTCCTGCTTTTGCCGGTGCTTTTGCCATGTGTTTCGATCCTGACTAGGTCTTCGCGCTCGCCTTCTTCTTGTTGGCCACTGTGCCGCGCCGCGGTCCCTTGCGGGTGCGCGCGTTGGTGTGGGTGCGCTGGCCGCGCACTGGCAGGCCACGGCGATGGCGCAACCCGCGATAGGAGCCCATCTCGATTAGGCGCTTGATGTTCATGGAAAGCTCCTTGCGGAGATCTCCTTCGACAGCGCCTTCGGCCTCGAGGATCTGGCGGATTTTGTTGACCTCGTCTTCCGTAAGGTCCGCGACCTTCTTATTCGGATCGACGCCGGCGCGATAGCATAGCGATTTGCTGCGCGTGCGCCCGATTCCGTAAATGTACGTCAGTCCGATTTCGGTTCGCTTCTTAACCGGTAAATCCACGCCTGCTAGACGAGCCATATTCCGTTTCCTCTTCCTAACCCTGCCGCTGCTTGTGCTTGGGATTCGAACAAATCACTCGCACCACACCGTTGCGGTGCACGAGTTTGCACTTATCGCACATTTTCTTGACTGACGCCCGAACTTTCATAGCTTCTCCACTTTCTTAAAGCTTCGCCAGTAGTTCAACGATTCTGCCCCGCGTTTTATCCCGGGCAGAAAGCTCTACGCGTACCCGATCGCCGGGCCGCAACCGCACGAAATTCTTGACTCCGGATCCGGCGGCGTGCGCCACCACGGTATCCTCATTCTCGAGCCGCAGCCGATAGGCGGCACTCGGCAGCAACTCCACTACTTCCGCCTTCTGGCTCACGGCCTGGTCAATACCCACGGGCCCTCCGCGGTGATGGCCACCGTATGTTCGAAGTGCGCCGAGTATTTCCCGTCCTCGGTCACCGCCGTCCACTTATCCGGCTTTACGCGGCTACCCGGCTTACCGGCATTCACCATGGGCTCGATCGCCAGCACCATGCCTTCTTTTAACCGCGGATTCTCACTGCGCCGATCCACATAATTCGGGATTTGCGGCTCCTCATGCATCTGCGTGCCGATCCCGTGCCCCACGAATTCCCGCACGATTGAAAACCCGCTAGCGGTCACATGCCGCTCCACCGTGCCGCAAATATCGAATAGCCGGTTTCCTGGCCGGGCTTTCTCAATCGCCATCTCCAGCGATTCGCGGGTCACTTCCATGAGGCGGCGGGCTTCCAGAGAAACGTCGCCTACCGGGACGGTGATGGCCGAATCGCCGTAATATCCGTTCAACTGCACGCCCGTATCGATGGAGATAATATCCCCGCTCCTCAAAACCTTCTTCTGCGACGGCATCCCGTGCACGATCTCGTCATTCACCGAAGTGCACAGCACAAACGGGAACTTGGTTCCCGCGGCCGGCGTCGAATAGCCCTTGAAAGCAGGCCGGGCTCCGGCATCGAGCATCATCTTCTCGGCGGTCACTTCCAAATCCAGAGTCGAAACTCCCTCGCCCACCATCTTGCGAAGCTCATCCAGGATCTTCCAGACGAGCAGCCCGGAGCAGCGCATCTTCTCCAGCTCGGCCATATTCTTACGTACGATCATGCTGCTTCGCCGCGCTCTTTCCGGATGAGTGCTTCAATTCCTTTCGCGATGACTTGCGGAGGGTTTCCCGCCGCCGGCACATCCCAGCAGGGGATTCCGGATTTCTTAAAAAATGCCAGCACCGGGGAGGTTTGTTTTTCGTAGGCTCGCAATCTTTCCCGGACCACCTCTTCGCGATCGTCGTCGCGAACCACAAGCTTCGCCCCATCCTTATCGCAGACTCCCACACTAGTAGGCGCGATGGAGTTTATTCCATACACCGATCCGCAGGTAGGGCACTGACGGCGGCCGGAGATACGCGCAATAATAACATTATAATCCACTACCAAATGGACCACGATGGTCCGGATCGGCCGCAGCACCAGCAGTTCGGCCAGCAGCTGAGCCTGCTGAACGGTCCGCGGATACCCATCGAGAATAAAGCCGTTAGCGCATTCGGGCTGCTCGATCTTATCCTCCACTAAGCGGTTGACCGTCTCATCGGGAACCAGCTCGCCCGCCTGCATCAGCGAAGCCACCGAACGGCCTATCTCGTCTCCCGACGCCACTCGCTCGCGCAGCATATCGCCGGTTGAAATGTGCGCGATTCCCAACGATTCCTTGAGTAACTTGGCCTGGGTGCCTTTTCCCGAACCGGGGGAGCCAAACAAGATGAGGCAGAGCCTGGGCATTCCGTAGAGAAGCGGTCAGACGCTGCTGCGGCGGCCCCGAATCCGCCCCGCTCGCGGCGTAAACCCTTCGTAATGCCGCATGATCAGTTGCGCTTCAATTTGGTTGATGGTATCCATCGCCACGCCCACCACGATCAGCAAAGAAGTTCCGCCGAAGAAAAAGGTCACGCCCAGGCCGTCGAGTAGCCAGCGCGGAAAGGTTGCATCGATCCAGTTCCCGATCCCGGGCAGCCGCTGCAGCTTGATCCCTTGAATCATGATCTGGGGCAGCAGCGATAGTACCGACAGGTACAACCCGCCGACCACGGTGATCCGGGTCAGAATCTTGTTCATGTAATCGGCCGTGTTCTTGCCCGGCCGTATGCCTGGAACGAATCCGCCGTACTTGCGCATGTTGTCGGCGGCTTCGTTGGGATTAAAAATGATCGACACGTAGAAGAAACAGAAGAAAATGATCAGCAGAGTGTAGAGCAGGTAGTAGAGGGGTGAAGCTCCGCTGATCGCGGTCAACATACCGGAGAGCACCGGGCTATTCTTTACGAAATCGATTTGCAAGGCGGTCAGCGGAAAGGCCAGCAAGGAGCTGGCAAAGATTACGGGGATCACTCCGCCGGCGTTGACCTTGAGGGGCATATGGGTGGATTGGCCGCCCAGCATCTTCCGCCCGATGACGCGTTTAGCGTATTGCACCGGGATGCGGCGCTCGCCGCGCTCCACCAAGACGATGAAGCCAACCACCGCTATCATCATTACGATAATGATGGCCACCTGGATCAGCGGCCAGTCCCCCGTCTGAACTTTCTGAACAATTTCGACGATGGCAGATGGGAGGTTGACCACAATTCCGGTGAAGATGATCAAGCTCATGCCGTTGCCGATACCGCGCTCGGTAATCTGCTCGCCCAGCCACATGATGAACGCGGATCCCGCGGTGAGGGTCAGAATGGTCATCAGAATGAAGCCGATTCCGGGAGTGGTTACGAAGCCCTGCTGCGAGCTCTGGAGCAGGCTGGAGATACCGAAGGACTGCACGATGGCCAGGATGATGGTGAGATAGCGGGTCCACTGAGTGATTTTGCGGCGGCCGAGTTCGCCTTCCTTCTGAAGCTTTTCGAGCGTGGGAACCACGACGGTTAACAGCTGCAGAATGATGGACGAGGTGATGTAGGGCATGATGCCCAGTGCGAAGATCGTTAACCTCCTAAATGTCCCGCCGCTGAACAGATCGAAGAAGCCGAATACGGTGCCCTGGTTGGCCTGGATGAAATCCTCGAAGCGCTTCGCGTCGACACCGGGAATCGGCAGGTGGCCGCCGAGGCGGTACACCGCCAGCATAGCCAGGGTGAAAAGGACGCGCTTCCGGAGATCCGGGATCCGAAAGACGTTCGCAAGGGCTTCGAGGAATTTCATGGCTACTTCTCTTCTTTATTGCTCGGTTTGGCCTGTTTGGGCTTGCTGGCTTTTTCCGCCTTCTCCGTGGCGCCTTTTTCCTTCTTGGCACTCGGCTTTTTCGTTCCAGCTTCGGGAGCGGTGGCCTGGGGCGTCTCGACATCCTTAGGAGCAGGAGCGGCCGGCTTGGGAGTCCTGGTTCTAGCTGGAGCGGGAGCCTTCGTCTCGGCGCGCTTCACTCCAGGGATCACTTCGGCCGTGCCACCGGCGGCTTTGATTTTTTCCAGAGCAGCCTCGGAAAACAGGTGTGCCCTGACGTGGATCGCACGCTTGAGCTCGCCAGATCCGAGGACTTTCAAGCCGTCTTTCAGTTTGCGGATAAGCTTCAACTCCAGCAGCTTGCCGGGATCGAAGGAATCGCCTTGGAGTAGATTCAGATCGCCCAGGTTCACGATCGAGAACTCTTTGCGGAAGATATTGGTGAATCCGCGCTTGGGCAGACGCCGGTGGAGCGGCATCTGGCCGCCTTCAAATCCGCGCATCCGCGAATAGCCGGAAATGGACTTGGCACCCTTGGCGCCGCGGCCGGAGAATTTTCCGCGGCCGGATCCCATGCCCTGGCCGATACGCTGGTTCTTGTGCTTTTGGCCCTTGGGCGGTTTGAGTTGACTGAGATTCATATCGTTAATCGACCTTCTTAGTCCACAATCGCCAGCAAGTGCGGAATCTTTTTCACCATGCCGCGAAAGGCCGGCGTATCCGGGCGTTCAACAATGCGGTTCATCTTCTTGAGCCCCAGCGCGCGAACAATAACCTTGTGCTTTTCCGGCGTGCAGATAACACTTCGTATTAACTTGATCTTGATCATACCCGGCATAAGATTATCCCACCTTCCCGGCTTCGAGGCCGCGCAGCTCGGCTACTTCCTTTTTGTCGCGCAATTGCTCGAGGGCGGCAATGGTCGCTTTGACCACGTTATGAGGGTTGTGCGAGCCGATAGATTTCGTCAGTACGTTAGGAATCCCCGCCGCGGTGATCACGTCGCGAACCGGACCGCCGGCGATCACGCCGGTTCCTTCAGGCGCGGGCTTCAGCAATACCATGCCGCTGCCAAACTTACCCAATACTGTGTGCTGGATCGTGGTCGCTAGCACGTTGACTTTGCGCAGATTCTTCTTAGCCGCTTCCATACCCTTCTTGATGGCCGCGGAGATTTCTTTGGCTTTGCCGGTGCCGAATCCGACGATGTGCGCACCGGGATCGCCGACCACCACGAGAACCGAGAAGCTCAGATTCTTGCCGCCCTTGACTACCTTGGTGACGCGGTTGATCGAGACTACGAATTCCTTCAGGTTCAGGCCGCCGGCTTCAATGCGCTTCGCTGCAGTTATTGACATTACTTTTCGATCCTTATTTTACGGCCTAAAATACCAGGCCGCCTTCCCGAGCCGCGTCGGCCAGGGCTTTCACCCGGCCGTGATACAGATACCCGCCGCGGTCGAATACCACCGACTTAACGCCCTTTTCCTTGGCGCGTTCGGCCAGCAGCTTTCCGACTGCCTTGGCGCCGGCCACGTTGCCGCCGGACTTAATTCCACTCTTTTCGCTTGACGAGGCCGCTGCCAGCGTGTGCCCCACGCTGTCATCGATAACTTGCGCGTAGATGTGCTTGACGCTGCGGAAGACAGCCAGACGCGGCCGTTCCGTGCTACCCGCCACTTTCCGGCGGATACGCTTATGCACGCGCTTGCGAATGATCGCTTTTGATTCGTGAGCCATGGTTTACTTCGCTCCTGTCGCACCGGTCTTGCCGGCCTTCTTGCGCAGGGGTTCGTTAGCGTAACGGATTCCCTTGTTTTTGTACGGATCGGGCGGACGCAGGGCGCGCATGTTGGCTGCGACCTGGCCCAAAAGTTGACGGTCCCCGCCGGTCAAAATCAGCGGCGTCAGGTTATTCGCCGGCTTGTCCACCTTCATGTCGATGCCATCCGGAAGGTAGAACTCGATCGGATGCGAGTAGCCCAAAGTAAACGTCGCGATGCGTCCCTTGACGTCGGCTTTGTATCCGACCCCGAAGAGTTGCAGCTCGCGCGTGAAACCGGTGGATACGCCGACCACCGCGTTAGACGCCAGAGCGCGCGTCAATCCGTGCAGCGCCGCCTGCTTATCGCTATCGCGGAGGATTTCGAGAATCCCGTCGGTCTCACGAAGCGCGATTCCCGCCGGAATCGGAACCGTCTGTTTGCCCTTGGGCCCTTCTACCGTCAGCTGGTCGCCGATGGTAAGCTTCACGCCCTTGGGCACGGGGATTGGTTTCTTGCCGACTCGTGACATATCAGAACTCCGTTAAACCCTGTCTTCCTGCTACCAAACGTGACACAGCACTTCGCCTCCGACGCCTTCCTTGCGAGCGGTGCTGCCGGTCATTACGCCGCGCGGCGTAGTCAGAATGTTGATCCCCAGGCCGCCCAGCACGCGAGGCACAGTCTTCGAACCCACGTACACCCGGCAGCCAGGACGCGAAACGCGCTCGATCCGCGAAATCACCGGCATATTGCCAGGCGTGTATTTAAGATAAATACGGATCGACTTCTTAGTACCGTCCTCGGTGAGCTTGTAATTGGCGATGTAGCCCTCATCCTTGAGGATCTTCGCAATATCGCCCTTCAGCCGCGATGCCGGCACGTCTACTTTCGGATGACGCGCGGCCAGGCCATTACGAATGCGCGTCAGCATGTCGGCGATCGGATCGGTTGTCGTCATTCTTTCACACTCCTTCGCATCTCGATGAAGCTCATCACCACGAGGCTTTAATGACCCCGGGAACTTCTCCGGCCAGGGCCAACTGGCGGAAGCAGATGCGGCACAGCTTGAATTTCCGCAGGAACCCGCGCGGGCGCCCGCAACGGAAACAGCGGTTGCGATGCCGGCAGCTCAGCTTCGGTTTATGCGCGGCCTTGGCGATCGCGAGCATTTCGTCTCTTGCAATTTTGGCGGTAGTGGCCATCGTTATTTTCTACTCCTACTGAGCGCGGAACGGCATTCCAAGTTGCTTCAGCAGCGCGAGACCCTCCGCATCGGTTTTGGCGCTGGTGGTGATGCAAATATTCATTCCCTTGGCTTTGTCGACTTTGTTGTAATCGATCTCCGGGAAAATGAGCTGGTCGTGAATTCCCAGCGTGTAATTACCACGGCCGTCGAAGGACTTGGCCGATACACCGCGGAAATCGCGCACGCGCGGCAGGGATACATTGACCAGCCGGTCGAAGAATTCGTACATGCGGTCGCCGCGCAGCGTGACCATGCAGCCGATGGGATTGCCCTCGCGCAGCTTGAACGCGGCGATGGACTTGCGAGCCTTGGTGATTACCGGTTTCTGCCCCGCGATCTGGCTCAGCTCGTTCACCGCGCCATCCATCAGCTTGCCATTCTGCGTAGCTTCGCCCAGGCCAATGTTCAGGGAAATTTTTTCCAGCTTCGGCACCGCCATGAGGTTCTGGTAGCCGAACTCCTTGGTCAGCGCCGGGATCACTTTCTTTTGATATGTCTCTTTGAGTCTGGCTGCCATGTTCTCTACCTTGTTACGCCTTCTTGTCCATTATTTCGCCGCCCTTGCGCGCATAACGCACCCGCCGGGACGACGCTCCGGTACCTTCGACACGATATCCGACTCGCGTGGTCACGCCGCCGGAAGTCAGCAGCATGACGTTCGAGATCGCGATCATGCTTTCCCGCTCCGCAATGCCTCCCTGGATCTGGCGCGAGGGGTTCGGCCGGGTGTGCCGCTTCACCATCCCGACGCCTTCAATCAGCACCTTGCCGCGGGCGCGATCGACGTCCAATACACGGCCGGTCTTGCCCTTGTCCTTGCCGGCAATGACCTTGACGCTATCGTCCCGCCGGATCCTGAGCTTCACCGGAGCCTGGGGCTTATTCTGATGCCGCTGTGCAATCTTGCGAGCCATGACTAAATCACCTCCGGGGCAAGGGACACAATCTTCATGAAACGCTTTTCGCGCAGCTCGCGCGCCACGGGGCCGAATACGCGGGTGCCTACCGGCTCACCGAGCTCATTGATCAGCACGGCAGCGTTTGAATCGAAGCGGATGTAAGTTCCATCCTTGCGCCGGGTCTCCTTACGCATTCTCACAATCACGCAGCGAACCACTTTACCCTTCTTCACCTGCGAATCAGGCGCGGCTTCCTTCACGCTGGCCGTTACGACGTCGCCCAATCCGGCTCGCAATCCCAGGTCGCCGCCGCGCGGCAAAATGCAGGCAAGCCTGCGGGCGCCGCTGTTATCGGCAACCTCGAGAATAGTCCGCATCCCGATCATGATCTTGTCTCCTGACTCCTGCCTGCCTTACCGCTTCTTCTTCGAGGGCCGCTTTTCCGGCGTGGCCTGAATGCCGATGGCGCTCAAATCCGTAGTCACCTGCACGGCCTTGCGTAATACTTCCTTCAACTGCCAGCGCTTGAGCTTGCTCAGCGGGCGGCATTCGATGATGCGCACCACATCGCCCACCTTGGCCTCGCCCGTTTCGTCGTGCGCGTAGAACTTTCGGCGCTTGTTGATGATGCGTTTGTACAACGGATGGGGTACGCGCCGGATGACTTCGACCACGATGGTCTTGGCCATCTTGGAGGACACGACCGAGCCCACCTTTTCGTTTTTATTGCTAGGGGTAGTTTCCGCCATCGGCTGTTATGCGCCTTTCTTACTCTTTGCTACTGCCTTCTTGGGGGCGACTGTTTTCGGAGCAGCCTTCTTGGGCGCTGCCTTCTTCGCAGCGGCCTTGGGAGCCGATTTTTTCACCAGGGGAAGCGGTGCAGCGGCGGCAGAGGGAGCTACGCCCTTCTGCTGCAGCACCGTCAGAATGCGCGCCCGCTCTTTGCGCAGCGTGCGGAGCTTCTTGACTCCGTCCATCTGCCCCATCGACAACTGGAACCGCAGCCGGAACATCTGCTCGGCGCCTTCGCGCAACTGCTTATCGAGCTCGGCCGGATCCAGTGCCCGGAATTTTTCCGCGTTCTGCTTCATGTGTTCCTCGCTGAGTCCCTAATCCATGCCTTCGCGCGTTACGAGCTTGGTCGGTATGCCGATTTTCGCAGCAGCCAGGCGCATCGCTTCCTTGGCGATGGCCAGATCGACCCCTTCCATCTCGAATAAAATTTTGCCGGGGCGAATGACGCACACCCACTCTTCCGGGGCGCCCTTGCCCTTACCCATACGTGTTTCAGCGGGCTTCTTGGTAATGGGCTTGTCCGGGAACAAGCGGATCCAAACCTTACCACCGCGCTTGATCGAACGAGTCATCGCGACCCGCGCCGCTTCGATTTGCCGAGCCGTAATCCAACCGCATTCGAGCGCCTTCAATCCGAAATCGCCAAACGCCAGCGACGAGCCGCGCCAGGCCTTCCCGGCCATGCGCCCGCGCTGCTGCTTGCGAAACTTTACCTTCTTCGGCATCAACATAGAAGTTCGTTCCTAACGTTAAACGTGTTCCGGTTCTATTCGCTCTTCTCGCCTTCGGGCGTTGCAGGTGGCGCTGCGGGCTCCGCGGCTTCGGGCTTCGTTTCCTGCTTCCAGGCCGGCTGCACGGGAGCAGCCATGGGCGGAAGTATGGCTTGACGCGCCATTTCACCCGGCGCTTGCTGGACCGCTCCGCCGGCGACATCGGACACAAACGCCGGACGAGGCGGACGTTCGCGCCGATCGCGATCACGATCCCGGTCGCGATCCGGACGCGGCGCCCGGCGGGGCTCGGGCTCATTCCGCAATCCGCGGCCTTGCGCTCCCGGCAGAATCTCGCCCTTGTACACCCAGCACTTGATCCCGATCACGCCATAGGTCGTATAGGCCTGACTGAAGCCGAAATCGATATCCGCGCGCAACGTATGCAGCGGAAGCTGACCCTGCAGATACCATTCGGTGCGCGCAATTTCCGCGCCGTTCAGACGTCCGGAAACGCGGACCTTGATTCCTTTGCAACCGAAGCGCAGGGCGGAGTCGACCGCTTTTCTCATGGCTCTTCGAAACGCCACGCGCTTTTCGAGTTGCAAGGCAATCGATTCGGAAACCAGCTGAGCGTCTAATTCCGGCTTGTGGACTTCCTGAATATCAATAAATACTTCGCGCTTGGTCTTCTTGGCCAGATCCTGCTTGAGCTTTTCGATTTCCGCGCCCTTGCGACCGATGATGATTCCAGGACGCGAGGTGTGGA
>JAICXC010000164.1 GCA_025980665.1 Bryobacteraceae bacterium | reverse complement strand
GAGGTCATCGAACAGGAACTAAAGCTTAAGCCGGAAGAGTTCGATGCTCAGTTCTTTCCCTGGATCGAGGCGAAATACAAGAAACAAGTGGAAGGGTTTGACAAATGGCGCGACGAGTTGAAGCTAATCTCCCAAGCGGCCAAAGAAAAACAGTGGGATGACGTGATCAAGCGGGGTACAGAGATTCGCGACCTGTATCCTGACTTTGTCGAAACCGGAAACGTGTACGAATTTCTGGCCAAGGCCTATCTCGAGAAGGACGACAAGGCCAAGGCAATGGCGGAACTGGAACGCTATTCGAGCGTGGGAGGCCGCAGTCCCGCGGCGCTGAAGCAATTGTCCGATATGCAAGCCGACGCCGGGAAGAAGCGCGAGGCGGCGGCTACGCTGGAGCGGCTGAATCTGATTTATCTGGAAGACGACACCGCGCACCAGAAGCTCGGGAAGCTGTACATGGATCTGAAGAACCCCAACGGAGCGATTCGCGAGTACCAGGCGGCGCTGGCTCTGGGAACGATCGATCCGGCGGCGACGCAGTTCGGACTGGCCCAGGCGTTCCAAGCCGCTAATCGGCCGGAAGACGCGCTGGATGCGGTGTACAACGCGCTCGAAGCTGCGCCAGGATACAAGCCGGCCCAAGCCTTATTGAGAGAACTGAATGCCAAGCAGTCTGGAAACGTGAAACAATAAACCAACCATAATGTCGACTCCTACTACTCAAACCCTCGACGCGAGCCAGGTCCAGGAAAAAATCATGCGCTTCCGCCAAATCCGGGAAGCCATAATCCAACAGATTCATAACGTGATCATTGGTCAGGACGAGGTCATCGAGCAGGTGCTGATCGCGCTGTTCGTGGGTGGCCACTGCCTGATTACCGGACTGCCCGGTACCGCCAAGACGCTGCTGGTGCGGACCATCGGCCAGATTCTTGGCTTAGACTTCAAGCGCATCCAGTTCACGCCCGATCTGATGCCCTCCGACATCACGGGCACAGACATTATCGAAGAAGATCCGACTACGGGACGCCGCACCTGGACGTTCATCCCCGGTCCGATTTTCTCTAACATCCTGCTGGCGGACGAAATCAACCGTACTCCTCCCAAGACTCAATCGGCGCTGCTCGAAGCTATGCAGGAGCTTTCCTGCACGGTGCGCGGCAATCACTATAAGATCCGCCCGCCATTTTTTGTTCTGGCCACTCAGAACCCGATCGAGCTGGAAGGAACCTATCCGCTGCCCGAAGCGCAACTCGATCGGTTCATCTTTAACGTGCTGCTCGATTATCTTACAGCCGAGCAGGAGATCCTGGTATTGGACAACACCACGACGACCCATCAAGCCGTGGCCGAGACGGTCACGACACCCGAAGAGATCCTCGAATTCCAGAGGCTGGTACGCATGGTGCCGATCGCCGATTCGGTGGCTCGGTACGCGGTGAACGTCGTGCGTGCGACGCGCGCGAGCGATCCAAGCGCTCCGGATTTCGTCAAGAAATACGTCAACTTCGGCGCCAGCGTGCGCGCGGCCCAGAACCTGGTTTTGACCTCTAAAGCTCGTGCGCTGATGCAAAACCGCGTAAGCGTAAGCTATCAGGATGTCCAGGCGATGACGCGGCCGATTCTGCGTCACCGCATTCTGCTCAACTTCCAGGCGGAAAGCGACAAGCTGACGCAGGACGACATCTTGAAGAAGCTGTTGGAGGCGGTGCCGCAGCCTCGGGATTAGTTTGGAGTTTCCATGCTGCAGCGTTTCCTAGATCCGTCGGTTCTGGCGGGCATCTCCGGGCTCGATCTGGTCGCGAAGACCGTGGTGGACGGGTTCATCTCCGGTCTGCACCGGTCGCCGGATTTCGGCTTCAGCCAGGAGTTCGCCGAATACCGCGCGTATAATCCGGGCGATGACCTGCGTCACGTGGATTGGAACGTGTTCGCGCGCTCTGAGAAGATGTTTCTCAAGCGCTATCGTGGCGAGACCAACTGCCAGGTTTCGGTACTCCTAGACGCTAGCCGGTCCATGAAATATGGCTCGCGCGGCATGGAGAAGATGGAGTATGCCAAGTTTCTCGCGGCCTCCATCTGCTACCTGGCTCATCTGCAACGCGACGCGGCGGGGCTGATCGTTTTCGATAGCGAAGTGCGGCAATTCGTGCCGCCCTCTACCCGGCAGGGCCAGATCATGAGATTGCTGCACGGTATTGACCAAGCCCAAACCGGCGCGGAAACCGTCCTCGAAAAACCTTTCGCGCATCTGGTGGACTATCTGCGGCGGCGGGGAGTTGTGGTGGCGATTTCCGATTTCTGGGAAAACCCAGAAACGGTGCTCAAGACAGTGGGTCCGCTGCGCTCGCGCGGAAACGAGCTGATTCTATTTCATGTGCTCGATCCGCAGGAGATCCAGCCCAAGCTGCGCGGGCCTGTACTGCTGGAAGATCTGGAGAGCGGCGCGAAGATGGAAGTTTCCCCGGACTACGTCACCCACGAGTACAAGGGGAAGATGAGCGCGCACCTGGAAGATATGAAGAGCCGCGCCGCCGGTGCCAACATCGATTATTTCCTGGTGGACACCAGCCGTCCGCTAGATGAAGCCCTGCGGCAGTATCTGGCGATTCGGGCGGGGAGGTTGTAATGGGTTTTTTAAATCCCTGGTTCCTGGGCGGCCTGATCGCGGTCGGTTTGCCGGTATGGTTGCATCTGCTAAAACGGCACAAAACCGATCCACAACCATTTCCTTCGCTGATGTTTTTCGAACACCGCGAGCAGAGTTCGGTGCAGCACCGCAGGCTGGACTATATCCTGCTGTTCCTTTTGCGCACGCTCATGCTCGTGCTGCTGGCGCTCCTGTTTGCCAGTCCGTATATTCGCAGACTGACACCTAAAGGCCGGGGCGATAAGTTGGTCGTCGTCGCCGTCGACCGATCGTTCAGTATGCGCACGAAAGAGGGAACATCATCGCGGCTGGACTTGGCTAAGAACGAAGCTCTCAATGTGCTATCGAAGCTAGGTCCGGGACAAAAAGGGCAGGTGGTCGCGCTGGCCGACACTTTGCAGGCGATGACGCAGCAGACGGCCGATCCCGGGGAACTGCGCGGAGCGGTTTCAGCGATTAAGGAAAGCGATGCGCGTGCGTCCTTCGGCGAACTGTCACGCTATCTTCGGACGCTTAGCGAGAGCACCAAGACGCCGCTCGACGTCCATCTCATTAGCGATTTGCAGAAATCCGGCATGCCTCCAGGGTTTACGGATGTCCGATTGGACCAGGACACCGATATCACGTTTCATGAGATCGGGAAGCCGCAGCCCAACTGGGCCGTCGAAACCGTCATCGCACCGCAGCACATTTACGATCCTAAGCGGGCTCGCATCAGTGCGACCGTCACAGGATTCTCGGCGCCGGCTGCTACGCGCACCGTCACGCTGCTGATGAACGGCAAAACGATCCAGTCCAAGAGCGTCATGGTGCCGGAGAACGGGCGCGCATCGGCGGAATTCGCGGGACTCGATCAAGCCTCCTACGGATTCAATCGCTGCGAAATCCGAATCGATTCGACGGACGGGCTGGCGGCGGACGATCGCTACGCGTTTTCGGTGGAGCGGACCGATCCCAAGAAAGTGTTGTTCGTGGACGACGGACAGCATCCAAAGGCGCAGGAGTATTTCCGCGCCGCGTTGAATGCCACCCCGGACTCTGCGTTCCAATTGGAGCCGCTCCGGCCGGACGTTGCAGCCAACTCGGAATTATCCAAGTACGCCGTGGTGGTGCTGAACGATCTCGGATCGATGCCGTCCGGCCTGGAGCAGGCTCTGCAAAAGTACGTGACGGCCGGAGGCTCGCTGTTTGAAGCCATCGGACCGGCCTCGGCGGTGGCGTTTCCTCGCGCCCCGGTTCTGGATGAAGCCATCGACGGCACGAGCTACGCCAGTCGCGAGGGCGAGCGGTTCTTTTCAGTATCAGACGTCGACACCGGTCACGACGTGATGAAGAGCGTCGAAAGGTTTGACGGCGTGAAGATCTATCTGGCGGTGAATGTCGGCACCAAGAATTCGCGCGTGCTGGCGCGCCTAAGCAACGGAAAGCCCCTGGTTCTGGAACGCAAGGTCGGAGAGGGGAAAGTGCTGGCCTTCACCTCCGATTTCAGCGCCGCCAACAACGATATGCCGCAGCACTACGCCTGGGTTCCCTTCGTGCAGCGGTCGGTGGCTTATCTGGGCGGGTCGGGCAGCGGGGAACAGCCTACTAACCTTTCGGTAGGCGAGTACGTCGAACTGAGGACGGGAAACGAGAAGGGCGCGCAGGCCGAGGTTCAGGATCCCGATGGCCAACGGGTGCTCTCTCTTCAAGACGCGGCGCAGGCTCGAAACTTCGAACTGACGCGGGAAGGATTCTACGAAGTGCGGACTGCAGGCGGAAAACGAAGCCTGATCGCGGCGCACGCTAATCGCAAGGAATCCGATCTCGCGATCATCCCCCAGGAAACATTAGATCTTTGGAAGGCCACCGGATCGAGCGGGCCTGTCAACGCATCCGGGCAGGGAACAGGCGGCGAAGGCAACACCACGCCCTGGAGCCTTTCTCCCTTCATTTTGTTGCTATTGTTAGGAGTAGCGCTGGCGGAGTCGGTAGTTGCGGACCGCTATTTGCGGCCGCAGGCTCAACCTCAGGAGACCAAAGCGGCATGAACACGCGCGAACAACTGAATCAATATCTGCGGGGCATCGAATCTCGCCTTAGGATGCAGGTAGTTTCCAAGGGAATCGCTGTTGCCCTGGGTGTCGCACTCGGCGCCACCGTGGCGCTAGTTTTGATAGCCAACGCGTTCGCCTTCTCCACGACCAGTCTGGTGGTGGCGCGCATCACGCTGTTCCTATCCCTGGCCTTCGCGCTGGGTCTCGCGCTGGTGATGCCACTGATCAAGTTGAACCAGCGTCGGGCGGCTGGCCGCGCGGAATCCGTAAATCCGGAGTTTCAAGAACGCCTGGTGACTTATGTCGAGCGCCGCGATGACGGGACGGATCCTTTCATCGATATTCTGGCCGCCGACACCCTGCAACACGCGCCGCAGGCGATGCCCTCGCGAGTGGTCACGCCGAAATCTTTGTTCGCTTTTGCTACGTCCGCCGGTGCGGCTGGAGCCGTTCTGCTGTGGCTGATCCTGGCCGGGCCGGGATTCCTGGGATATGGCGCATCCATGCTGTGGGCGGGTCCTCCGAAGGATCCGAACATGGTGGGCGGATTCTACCGGATCACGGTCGATCCCGGCGATAAGCTGGTTCGCCGCCGTTCCGATATGGCGATTCACGCCACATTGGTCGGGTTCCAGGCTCCCGAAGTGCGTCTGATGGCGCGCTACAAGAGCTCGACAAAGTGGGAACAAGCGACCATGTTGCCGCGCGCAAGCGATTCGTCGTACGAGTATCTGTTCGCAGCCGTTCCCGAACCCGTTGAATATTACGTCGAAGCGGCCGGCGTGAAGTCGAAGACCTACAAGCTGGACGTTATCGATCTGGCCGGCGTCAAGAACATCAAGGTCACCTATCACTATCCGTCGTGGCTGGGCAAGAAGGACGACGTTGAGAATCCGGGCGGCGATTTGCGCGCGGTAGTCAAGACGGTCGCCGAGCTCGAGGTGGAAACCGACCGCCCGCTGAAAAATGGGCTCATCGAGCTCAATGACGGAACTAAGATCGAACTCGAAGCGAAGCAGGGAAATATCCTAGTCGCCAAGGTGCCGATTGAGAAGGACGGAGCGTATCATTTCGCGGCCGCGGAGAGCGGAGAAAACGTCCGCCTCACGCAGGACTACTTTATCGAAGCCAAGGTGGATGAAGCACCTTCGGTGAAGATCACACATCCCGGCGCGGACGCGAAGGTGAGTCCCATTGAGGAAGTCACGGTCACAGTCACCGGATCCGACGATTTCGCGCTCCAGGCCATGGACCTGCATTATTCGGTGAACGGCCAACCGGAAAAGGTGGTTCCGCTGCTGAACGCCAAGGGATCTCCGACCGCCGAGGGCAAGGTGGTCCTCTATCTCGAGGACTTCAAGCTGATTCCGGGCGATATCGTGTCGATGTATGCGACTGCCAGCGACGCTCGCTCCAAGACCGTCGGCGATATCACATTTATCGAAGCGCAGCCATTTGAGCGCAACTTCTCGCAATCGCAGCAGGGCGGTGGCGGAGGGGGTGGAGGTGGCGGCGGGCAGCAGAACGATCCCAGCCAGATCACCCAGCGCGAGAAAGAAATCATCGCGGCGACGCATAATTTCAATCGTGGCGGCAAGGACGCTCAGGCCAACGCCGAGAATGCCCAGTATCTATCCGAAGTGCAGGCCAAGCTGAAGGAACAGGCCGAATCGATGGCCAAGCGCACCACGGCCCGTGAGCTTTCGACAGAGAATCAGGACTTCCAAAGCTTTACCAAGGAAATGGAAGCGGCCGCTGCCGAGATGACTCCCGCGGCCGACAAGCTGAAAGCCCAGAAGTGGTCGGACGCTTTGGAACCCGAGAACAAGGCGCTGCAGCATCTTTCGCGCGCTATGGCGACGTTCCGCGACATTCAGGTGGCCCGCGGCCAGGGGGGCGGGGGTGGCGGCGGTGGACAGGACGCCGGCCGCGATCTGGCGAATTTGTTCGATCTGGAACTCGATACCGAGAAGAACCAGTACGAATCGCAGCAGTCTTCGTCGGGCGATAAGCAACAACAGGCCATTGATGACGCGATGCAGAAGCTGGAACAGCTGGCTCGCCGACAGCAGCAGCTCGCGCAGCAGGGCCAGAACAAGCAACAGGCCAGTGTCGATCGCCGCTGGGAGCAGGAGCAGCTACGTCGCGAAGCGGAAGAGCTGAAGAAGCAGTTGCAACAAATGCAGCAACAGCAGGGCCAGCAGCAGGGACAACTGAGCCGCAACGGGCAGCAGTCTTCGCAAGGCGGGCAGCAGTCGCAAAGCCAGGGCCAGAGCAAAGGCGGCCAGCAGAGTGCTTCCAGCCGTCAATCGCAGCAGCAGATCCAGCAGATGATGGATCGTCTGACGCAGGCTCAAGATGATATGCGTGCTTCTCAACAGGCGCAGCAGCAAGGTAATCAGGCTCAGGCCGATGCGTCGGCGAAGCGTGCGGCCGAGCGCATGCAGGAAGCTCGCGATATGGCGGATCGCATGAAGCGCCAGGATACGGCTGGGCAGTTGGACGATCTTCAGGAGCGCGCCGATCATCTCGCCGAGCACCAAAAGGAAGTGGAGAATCAACTGCGGCAATCGTATGGAGGCAACTCCAAGGACGGCAAAGGCGGCAACGGTCTGAATCGGCAGCAATCCGAACAGCTCGCATCCGAGCTCGATAAGAATCTGGAAGACCTGAAGAAACTGGAGCAGGATATCCAGAGATCGGCGCGCGATTTGCGGTCCACGCAGCCGGATGCTTCAACGCGTCTGCGGGACGGCGTCGGCGAGATCCAGCAGAATGACGTCGAGCGCCGCATGCAGTATTCGTCCGAATATATTCGGAATGGCCGCGGCGATCAAGTGAACCAGTCGGGATGGCTGCCACCTGTGAATCGCGCGATGGATACTATGCGCGACGGGATTCGACAGGCTCAGCAGGCGTTGAGCGATGGGACCAAGCAAGGTGCGGGAAAGAATGAGCGGGATCAGCAGCTTGCTCAGGTAGAAAGCCTGCGCCGGCAGATCGAGCAGTTCGCCCGCGGGCAGCAACCCGGCCAGCAGCAGGGTCAGGACGGCAAGGGTGGGCAGCAGCCTGGTGGCCAACAGCCTGGTCAAGCGCAAGGCAAGGGTCAGCAGCAGGGACAGGGTCAAGGCGGCCAGCAGCCCGGGCAACAGCAGGGACAAGGCCAGGCCGGCGGAAATCAAAACGGCGGCAACCAGTTCGGCGGCGGGAATCGCGGCGGTGCGTATATCGGCGGTCAATTTGGACGCTGGAATCCGCAGGGCTACTACGATATGCCCGATGGCCGTCGCGTCGATCCGAGCCAGGTGGTTCGCGATTACGCGCGCGATCTGAACGACCTTCGCCAGCGCTTCAAGGACGATCCGGAGATGTCTAAACAGATCTCCGACGTCGAGAAGGCGCTTACGCAAGCCAACGTCGGCGATACTTCCGGACCGACACTCCAGGATCGGCTGAGCCGGACCGTGCTGCCGCAGCT
>JAICXC010000186.1 GCA_025980665.1 Bryobacteraceae bacterium | reverse complement strand
TCGTCCGCGCCACCCATGATGAACTTGGGCGACGGCGAGTCCCAGATCGTCGAGTTCTCGCCCGCCTTCCCATACCAGGGCGCGTTCTTCTTTCGCACAAACCAACAAGGCTCGTGGGCGAACCAGTACAGCGTCCTTGTCAGGACTGTTCTGCCCTTATTCCAGATAATCTGCTGGTGGTGAACGAAGCCGATGCGCAGTAGTCCGTCCAGAACCTCGCGAGTGAACTTCGAAGCGTGCCACACGTAAGCTGCCTCGAGACTGGGAATCAACGCAAAGGCGTCGCGCCATTCCGAATCCAGTTCAATCCCATACGGAGGATTTGTCACCATCAGCCGTGGTTTGCGTGCACCAAACAACCGGGCGACTGCTTCGGGGCTGGTCGCGTCGCCGCAAAGAACCCGGTGCGAACCAAGGAGCCAAAGATCGCCAAGTCTCGAAACCGGAGACTCAGGTAGTGGCGGGGCTGCATTCGCAGCTTCCTCGTCCTCCAGCGCGAGCAAGCCATCTATTTCGCCGGGATCGAAGCCAGTGAGACTGAGGTCGAAGTCCGACTCCTGGATCTCTTGTAGTTCGAGCGCGAGCAACTCCTCATCCCAATCTGCCCACGTGACTGAGCGATTGACCATCAGCCGGAATGCTTTAACCTGAGCTGCAGTCCACTCGTCGCAGAGAATGATGGGGATCTCGGTGAGGCCGAGCTTACGCGCTGCCTTGAGACGGAGGTGGCCGTCCACGACTTCGCCGTCGTTGCGAACCAGGCAGGGGATCTTAAATCCAAATTCCCGGATCGACGCGCACATGCGATCCACAGCAGCGTCATTCTTGCGAGGGTTTCGCGGATATTCTACAAGCCGTTCAATCGCCCACAGCTCGATTTGCTGCGAGGCGGGTTTCGTGAGCATACGCTACCTTCCATCAAAGTGATCTTGGAGGATCCTTCGGAAGGTGGCCTGGGGCGCTGGCCTAGCGAACTGAGCCGCTAAAGTATTCTAATCCGAATTAAACGTTTTGTAAATCGAATGTTTCAGTGCATCATCAGCCGCCAACCGATGGAAACCTTCCCGTGGGCTGAGTTGCGCTTTTCTAGTGCGCTCTCCTTCCTTCATTTCCCATTGTTTTATGCAGCGCCTGACTGATCACTTTCCGGTCGACATGGCGCCGATCGGCCGAGGGCTTCGGCGTCACCCCCGAAAGTAAGAGCCGGTCATTGCAACGATATGCACGCGGGCGCTCCTCCTGAGGCCGCACAGTGCATCACTAGGCCCCAGTTTGAAGATCCTCGGGTGGCTGCAAAGGTGACCAATGGCGGTCGCTGGGTCACTCCGCCCCTACGCCCTCTGCGCCTAGTCTATTAGAATCTTTCGTAGGCCATGGGGCTAAGCGTGCACTATAAAGGGCTTCCGCTGGAGGTCCCATGCTTACTGGTAGACGATTCATTATTTCAAAAGCCACCGTCGCACTCGAAGCGACTAACGGCACCCGTTCACTTTTGACCCTTCCGCAAGGCGCAATCATCGAAGTTACCTCGGGCCCTGCTGGCCAAGGTATAGGAACTGTGCCCGTTACCTGGGAGGGCCGTACGCTCGCGATGTTCGCAGTCGATATCGAGAAACGCGGAATCGCGGTCGCCGAAGCGACCAGCCAGAGCGCCAGCGCCTGAATTATTCGAAGGACCGAGGGCCGCGATATTGTTGGATTGAGTTGGGTTAAGAAAATCCGACCTACTTCACAATCGGCTAGCCATCCGCCACCGAACGTACACCACAGCCTGGATTGAAACAAGATCCAAATCCTGGCTATTTTACGGTCATAACGTTGGAAGGTTCCATTGAGAAACGGGGCCGCCAAGCTGCAGTCTTAAATCTATCTTTTGGCTAGTCGTATTGACCTTCGCGCAAGTTGATCGCTACGCTTGAAATTGCAGAAAGCGTCTTCCTCCGGTGACCTTTCTGCCAACTGGGTTAGAGCGGCGGTCGCGCTAGATGACCGCCGATCCCCTTTTTCACATTAGTTGGCTTGCGGGCTATAGCAGTGCTGTCGCCCCTTATTCACGGATGCTTCAGGAATCTCAGGTAGAACGCTGCAAACACCAAAACGATTCCAATATTCACTATCAGCCGTTCCCAGAATCGGTTCCTGAAGAACAAGAAATCTACACCGACGATGACGGCTGCCATCGCCACCACATAAAGCACGATAGCTACCCGGCCGCCCATTTCAGTCCCTGATCCAATCGTAATTAATATCGTGCAACCGTGAGGTGTCTTCGCCGTGCTCAAGCTCCTTAGCTCGTGCTGTCCGGGCTTTTACTCCGATCTGGCTTCCATTTCCAATGAACTTTTTCTAAAAGTCGATCTCAACTGCAAAGGAAAATGGAATCACTTGGCGCCGCCGGAGTAAACCTCTACGCGTCTGCTTGGTCCCGATGCAGAGGGGTGCACGAGGGAAGATTTGGCAAAAGGAGGTTGGGGACCCAAAGCATTGAAACAACTTGGCGTCCACACGGATCGTACTAGTCAGAACGGCGTTTTCTTGCCATGGACATTCTACAGCGGAGTCGTGAAACTAGGGTTGAAATGGGCGCAACACATCGCGGATGGTGGCAGCGATTCTGGTCGAGCTGGAAAGTCCGCCAGGAGCTGCGTCGCTTGTGTCAGCGACCCCCGCACCATTTACACTAGCCCAGCGGCGGTCGCGGAACAGTGATGAAATCGATCATAAGAAGGATCTTAGTCCCAGCATGGCGTAGAAGACCCAGGAGCACAGACGGCGTGGCGACCTTTTGAAGTCCCGCCGCCAATCGATTACACCCGGTGTAGCGCGTTAGATTGGGCAACTTCCAAGGTCTGAAGGAGCGGAGGAAACTTCCGATATTGCACCTTATCGTTCGCCTTCAGGGTCCGGGGTAGTTGTAGTTCCCGCAGAGAATGCGCGGCTACTGATTGACTGTCGATGTTGTCTGGGATGCAGCGTGATTGGCAGGGACCGGAATATCCCCCCGCCCGACAACCTGCTGCGGGAATCGCAGCACCGCCCAGCTCTTCCATAAAGCCATGGCCCAACTGTACGAGCGATAGGACAACCCGTGCTCAGCGCAGAACTTTTGCACCACCACGCTCACCTCCGGGTAATGGACGTGGCTGATATTCGGAAACAAATGATGCTCCACCTGGTACTCAAGACCGGAGCACAGGAAGCGGCCTAGCAAGCCGGTCCGGAAACTCACCGTTCCCGCGGTTTGGACCGCAAAAAATCCCACACTGTTCCGGGCTTCACTGGTCATACGCTGTGCCTCGGCCGGAAAATGTCCAGGCGCTAGGATGGCGTACATGGCGTACCCCAGTAGGATGGTCCGAAGAATATAGAATCCGGCAACGGCCGGCAGCGGCCAGAATAACAGAGGCACTCCGATCCAGATCACATAATGCAGGGCCATGGCGCTGAGGTCGATCCAGTGTGCAGACTTTCGCCCTTTGGAATGGCAGAGTATTGGGATAAGGTGGGTCCACGAGCACTTCTGTAGACCGAAATTGTTTAGCGCAAGCGCCAACGGAAACAGCCAGAATTGCATGCGTTCGTAATAGAAACGCCGCAGGCCGGAGCTGGCGCGAATCTCGTCCGCCGTAAAAGCGAACCACGGCAATAGGTCAGCGTCACTGTCCACTCCGACAACATTCGGCGCAGGATGATGCAGCACCACGTGCTTGTGCCACCAATACGTAGCCGATAAGCCTAAGAACATGGGATATCCGAGGTAGCTGAGAGCCTCGTTCACCCAGCGCTTATCGCTGGTGCCGTAGTGGGTGGAAGTATGCGTATTGGTCCCAACGCCCATGCACCCGAAGGTCGAGACGAGGATTCCAAAGACCCGCACACCCGTGTTGTGGAAGTCCATGAAGATGACGATACCCGCCACCGCGATTGCCACGTGAATCGCGAGCTCAAACACGATCCGTTTCGTCGCTTTCCTGTCCCAGTTGCGGCGAGCGAATTCTCTGCGCAATTCCGTAGCTGCCTCAGCGGTCGTCATTCTGTAAAGGTTCAACTTCAGGCTAAACGGTTTTGCATCAAAGGCTTGTAAGACTTGTGTAATTTCATGAAGGTCTCCGATGAATCGCTGTAGTGCACCGCACGGCGGCCGCGGGAAAAGGCCCTTTGAGATGGGCACGCCATCGTGAATGGAAACGTCGGTCCCAGTCCGGGCGGCAGGGGTTGATGCGCAAGTCCACGCGTCAATTGAAAGAGCAACTGCTCTGCGAGTTACAGGCCGAAATCGAGCGCGACAATTGCCTTGCGATTACTGCCGCCGAGCAGGAAGCACAGGGTAGGCTCATCGTTGGTTGAAGCCTTGTAGCCAGGTTCATAAACCTCTGCGGTCATGGCTGCGATGAAGGCGGACATCACAGACCAATGTCCTACATCCGCCGGGTCAGGGCGGCTAGGAAGCTAACGTGAGGCGTTAGCTATTGCCTGTTGAGGCCATCGAAGACGGCGTCATAGTGACCGCTCTCGGCAGCGAAGCGGATAGGCTTCACTCTTTCGACGCAGATCTCCACCGCTGTGAGTTGAGTCTTCAGGATCTCCATCACCTCTGAAATAAACTTGTCCAGCGGCATCGCGCGAGGGTCGGAGGCTCCGCCCATAAGATCCGTAGCGACATAAGGTGGGATCAGTTCGAGAACTTCTGTGGTAGATGCGCGGAGCTGATGGCGAAGCGATTGCGTATATGAATGAATCGCGGCCTTAGTTGCGCAATAAGTCGGGGTTTGAGCCATCGGAACAAAAGCCAGCCCGGAAGAGACGTTCATGATGGTGGAGCGGGGCTGCTTTTGCAGCAGAGGTAGAAACGCCGCGATGAGACGGATGGGTCCGAGCAGATTAGTGGCGATAATGGCTTCCGCGTCGGCGAGGTCATCCTGTTGAGCCTGCAGCTTTTCAACCCGCATAATACCGGCATTATTGATAAGTACGTTAAGTGCCGGGTATCGCGTTGCCACGTTAGCAGCGAAAGAGCGGATGTCGGCGGGGTCATGGATGTCGAGCGTCAGGGAGGTCATGCCAGGGTTTGCGGCGGTAGTCTCATCGAGTACCTCCTTACGGCGTCCAGCGACAATGACATGGTTTCCGAGCGCGTGGAACGCTTCTGCGAGCCCACGGCCGATCCCCGAGCCACCGCCCGTGATCAGGATGGTGTTGCCAGTAGTCTTCATTGGTGATCATTTATTCCTATTCGCATTGTAGGGTGCAATAGTTGACCTTTAGAAGTCGGCTCTCTCTAGGACGGCGCGTTCGGAGAAATGGAGAAGCATGAGTCCCAAGGAAGTAGCTGATGGTATGATCCGCCGCAGTAGATACTACTGAGGCAAACAAAGGAGGTGATCGAGATTTAAAGGAGATCTCACATGGAACTACACGCGATTGGTATTGACTTGGGCAAGACCGTGTTTCACCTGGTTGGCCTCGATTCGAGCGGAAGGGTCGTCGTTCGCAAAAGTGTTCGCGAACGCAACTGCTGGCATATACCGTGAATGTGCATACGTAAAGCTTATATGCGGACCATACATCCCGATAATACGTCACGAAGTTCCTTATCTCCCCGGCGATTTCACGAAGAAGCCGTCTCGGCGATTATTCGTGCCGAAGCGCGATTGCGGGATCGACGTTGGCCGCGCGGCGTCCTGGAATAGCGCAGGCAGCCACGACGGCGGCGAATAGCATCAACGT
>JAICXC010000063.1 GCA_025980665.1 Bryobacteraceae bacterium | reverse complement strand
CGTATAGTCGGCGTCCGTCTGTGCCAGAAGCACACAGAACGTTACGGTAGCGAGTAGTGCTACCAGTACTTTAATGACTCTCATATAGTTCCTCCCAAGGCTTCACATCATATCGCGTCGGGGGGAGGAAGTCGAGGGGGTCAATGGACAGCGACGGTGACCGTATTTGCCGGCTGGTTGTCAAACAGGATTCTGACCGGTACTTCGCTCCCGTAGCCCATGAACGATTGGGGCAATGGGCCCAAGTTGATCACATCTGCTCCCTGGTCATCCCCCAGCGCACCGAAGCTAGCTACTGGAACGCTGATGTCATTGAACGTGGCTGCTGCCTGAGCAGCAGCGCGGAATCCCGTGCCATAGAGCGAGAGAAAAACCTTGTCATCCGCCGCACCGAGATCGACGAAAACGGATTTGCGCTGCCCTAGAAGTTGCGCCGGATCAAAAAGATAGCCCCAGGTTTGCGTCCCGTCGGCCGCTGTGCGGGTCCACAAACCAGCCGCAACACCGGACCCGTTGGCGTTAGCCGTAAATATACCCGGCGAGGTTTTCTCAATATCGACCGGGCCGGCGATGCCAACGCCGGCTGCAGTCGTAACATTGGCAGTGCCTCGGCCAGGAGCCAGGCCAGCCGGCATCAGGAAGCTGACGGCGCTCGGAGTTACGTAGTAGAGAGGTGCCGATCGAGACTGCCCCACGCTATCGGTTATAGAAACGTTCGCACCATTAAGCGAAGCAGGCCATGGAGTTGCCCCAACGGCCAGGAGGGATGCGATGTTTGGGGCTTCGCCGTACATGATGGTGCCGGGGGAGAAAGATGCGCTCGAAGCGTAACTCGCCGCATTCTTGAGCGTGAACAGTGCGGGACGTTGTGCACTATTGAGCAGAACGGTTACGTCAGTCTGGTTTCCGGTAACCAGATCGAGCTTTCCGTCCCCATTGAAGTCTCCCACGGTGATGCTGCTGGGCGTGATCCCCACGGCATAAGGGCTACCGGGCGCAGGATTGAACCCCCCAGCGCCATCGTTCAGCATGACCGCAACACTATTCAAGTTGGAAAGAGCCGCTGCCCAGTCGAGTTTGCCATCCCCGTTGAAGTCGCCCGTGACAAGCGCCCCGGCGTATCCCAAGGAGAAAGTACGCTGTCCTGACGGGTCGATGTACGGACCGCTTGCAGGAACATACCAAACGGTTACCGTTCCGCCATGTGCAATCAGCAGATCCGGAATCCCATCGCCATTGAAGTCGCCCGCCGCAAGGCTACCGGCCGAGCCGAAGATAAATCGGTTATCCAAGGTCGTTTCCGGCCCAAAGGAAGCGCCAGGACCATTGCCGAATCCCAGTTTGATCCCGCCCCCGTTGCAGGAATACGTGAAGGCGACGTCCAGGTTTCCGTCGTGATTGAAGTCCGCCGCAGTAAACGCATTAACGCACGATCCTTGCAGGGATAAATTAAGCGGAGAATTAAGCCGCCCGCACCATCGCCGATCAGAACGCTTATCCCCGATGACATCGCGACCACGAGATCCAGCCGCCCGTCGTGGTCTATGTCGACCGCGACCGCAGAGGACGTAACACCGATTGTCCCTTGGACAGGAAACGGACTTCCAGCGGCGGCCGTGAATTGACCGTCACCCTTGCCTAGGAATAGCCTGACCGATCCTGTACCTTCAAAACGGTTGTTGCCGATCGGCACCAAATCGGCTGGATTGGTCAGCGCGATATCCGGATGACCGTCGCCGTTGAAGTCCCCAAGAGAAACGGACCCGGGCCTGGCTCCTGCCGCGAAAGGGCTTCCGGCGGGCTCGGTGAATGTTCCCGCGCCGTTGCCAAGGAGGATGGTTACAGTCTTGGTGTCATAGCTGGCGATGACGAAATCCAGCTTCCCGTCACCATTAAGGTCGGCTGTAGCCACGGCGTTCGAATAGGCGCCAGCGTGATAGGAACCGCCCAAATTGAAGAGATTTGCCTGCGCGAGGATAACTGCAGGTGTAGAAAGGAAACCAACAAGAATTAAGCGGGAATAAATCAAGATTGGTCCAAAATGCTAACTAGGAATTCTAGCACTCTGGACCTGCGGGCGGCCGAAACCGCCTGCCCCACCCAGTTTCAGAGATCCCTTACGCTGCTTTCGGAGGAGCGGCGGGGACTACGTTGGCCGGAGCTTCCGGGACGACGCCCGGAAGCATCGCGGCCAGGACGTCGCGGACGCGGTCGGCGAAGATGAACTCCATCTCGTTGCGAACGTCATCCGGCAGATCGCGCAGATCCTTCTGGTTGCCGCGAGGCACGATTACGCGCTTGATACCCGCGCGCCGCGCCGCCAGCACCTTCTCTTTGAGACCGCCGATAGGCAACACCAGACCGGTCAGTGTAACCTCGCCGGTCATGGCCGTGTCACTGCGAGCCGGCACGCCTGAGTAGAGCGAGGCGAGCGCAGTAGTCATCGTCACGCCCGCCGAAGGGCCGTCCTTGGGGATGGCTCCAGCCGGAACGTGAATGTGGAGACCGCTCTTGAGGAACAGGCTCGGATCCAGTCCGAATTCAGCCGCGTGGCTCCACAGATAGCTGCGAGCCGTCTTGGCCGATTCCTGCATGACCTCGCCCAGTTGGCCGGTGATGGTCAGCTCCTTGCCGTCGGGCAGAAGCGCGGCTTCGATGTACAGCACATCGCCGCCGGTTTCGGTCCAGGCCAGGCCAGTGGCGACACCGGCAGGAAGTTCCTTCCGAGCCAGCTCAGGCAAGATGGCTTCGGGTCCCAGCATCTCGGGAACATCGTCGCCGTGGACCACCACGGGACCGGCTTCGCCTTCCGCGAACTTGACCGCGACCTTGCGGATCAAGCGCCCAAGCATCTGCTCTAAGCGCCGGACGCCGGCCTCGCGTGTATAAGACGTGATGACCTTCTGGAGCGCTTCGTCGGTAATCACGCACTGTTCGGCGGTCAGGCCGGTATACTGCAACAGCTTAGGCAGCAGGTAGCGCTTGGCGATTTGAGTTTTCTCTTCCTCGCTGTAGCCCGAAAGGCGCAGGATTTCCATGCGGTCGAGCAGCGGCGCAGGAATTGTATCCAGCGTATTCGCCGTGGTGATGAACAGGACCTTCGACAAATCGAAGGGGAGGTCCAGATAGTTGTCCCGGAATGTCTTGTTCTGTTCGGGATCGAGAATCTCAAGCAACGCCGCCGCGGGATCGCCGCGGAAATCGCGCCCAAGCTTGTCGACTTCGTCCAGCATCAGCACGGGATTCATAAATCCCGCGCGCCGCATGGACTGGATGAGGCGTCCAGGAAGCGCGCCAATATAGGTGCGGCGGTGGCCGCGCATCTCAGCTTCATCGTGCAGGCCGCCCAGGCTCATGCGTTCGAACTTACGTCCCAGCGCGCGAGCAATGGATTGTCCCAAGGAGGTTTTGCCGACACCTGGCGCACCCACAAAGCAGAG
Organism: Bryobacteraceae bacterium; assembly: GCA_025980665.1. Lineage (GTDB taxonomy): Bacteria > Acidobacteriota > Terriglobia > Bryobacterales > Bryobacteraceae > Palsa-187. The sequence continues at coordinate 25,558 of JAICXC010000063.1, read as the reverse complement.
AATCGGAGCCTTGGCTTCCGGGTTCAGCTTCAGCACGGCGAGCTGCTCAACGATGCGCTCTTTGACCTTGGCGATGCCATAGTGGTCCTCATCGAGGACCTCGCGGGCCCGCTTCAGATCCAGATTGTCCTCGCTGCGCTTTTTCCAGGGCAGCTCGATCACGTACTCGAGCCAGGTGCGGATCACGTTGTGCTCGGGCGAAGCCGAATTAATTTTTTCTAGTCGTTCCAGCTCGCGATCGGCTTCCTTGCGGACATCTTCCGGAAGATCGGCTTTAGCAAGTTTCTCGCGCAGGGTTTCCACCTCGGCTTCGTCGGTCTTGCCTTCGCCGAGCTCCTGCTCAATGGCCTTCTTCTGCTGGCGCAGCACATATTCGCGCTGCTCTTTGGACATCTCCGACTTGGCTTTTTCGGTAACTTTGGCGCGCAGCTCGGCCACATCCACTTCGTGCGAGAGCCAGCCCAGGACCATGCGCAGAGCCTCGATCCGGGTGGAGGTTTCAAGCAGCGATTGCTCCTTCTCTACATCGAGGTTCATAACCGAACCGACCAGGAATGCCAGCTGCAGCGGATCGCTTTGGGCGGCGAAGGCCTGAGCGATCTCTTGCGCCGGCTGGCCTTGCATCAGGTTGACATACTTGGACGCCACCTCGACCACGGACAGGCTCAACGCTTCCAGCTCCCGGCTGGAATCATCGGGCAGAGGCAGAGTGCGAACCTTCGCCTGCAGGAAACTGTTCTCCTCGACTTTGACGATGACCACCCGCTCCATGCCCTGCACAAACAGATCGATGTGGTCGGGGCGCGGACGTCCCGACTTGCGGATGACCGCGCGCGTGCCGATGGTGTACAAATCGGCTGCGCCGGGCGTCTCGACGCTGGGGTCCTTTTGCGCGACAACGATGACTTCCTTGTCCTCGGTAGTCAAAGCCGATTCGACCGCGGCGACGGACGCTTTGCGGCCGACTCCCAACGGCATCAGAAGACCGGGAAACAACACGGAGTTCTTCAGCGCCAACAACGGCAGTGTTTGGATTTTTTCTTCGTCAGGCATATTCGTCTCTCCGTCTCGTGTTTTATGTGCCTCGTGTTTAAGATGCTCGGACCGCCTTCGGGGACTCTACCTCGAATACCAACTCATCCTGGCGGAAATCCAGAAGGACTTTCTTGCCATCGCGAACTTCGCCCGCGATCAACATGCGCGCGAGCGGCGTCTCGACTTCCTTCTGAATGGCGCGTTTCAGCGGGCGCGCGCCGTACGCCGGATCGTAACCAACGGTGACCAGATGGGCGCGTGCCGCGTCGGTTAGCTGCAGATCGATGTGGCGCTCGGCCAGCCGCGTTCGCAGCGTTTCCAGTTGGATATCGACGATCTTCTTCAGCTCTTCCTGAGTGAGCCGGTGGAAGTTTATGACTTCGTCGACGCGGTTGAGGAATTCAGGCCGGAACAGGCGCGGCAGATCTTCCTGCTGTGCGTTCGAGGTCATGATCACGATGGTGTTCTTGAAATCGACCGTGCGTCCCTGGCCGTCGGTCAGCCGTCCGTCGTCCAGAAGCTGCAGCAACACGTGGAACACGTCGCTATGAGCTTTCTCGATTTCGTCCAGCAGAATCACGCAATACGGCCGGCGGCGGACGGCTTCAGTCAACTGGCCGCCTTCTTCGTAACCGACGTATCCCGGAGGCGCGCCCACCAGGCGTGAAACCGTGTGTTTTTCCTGGTACTCCGACATGTCAATGCGGATCAGAGATCGCTCGTCATCAAAGAGATACTGTGCGAGCGCGCGGGCCAACTCGGTTTTGCCGACGCCCGTGGGTCCCAGAAAAATGAAGCTGCCGATGGGCCGCTTGGGATCTTTCAGACCGCCGCGGGCGCGCATGACGGCATCGGCGACCGCTTCGACGGCTTCGTCCTGGCCGACCACACGCTTGTGCAGCTCCTCAGGTAGATGCAACAGCTTCTGGACCTCGCCTTCGAGGAGCTTCGATAAGGGAATCCCGGTCCAGCGGCTGACAATCTGGGCGATATCCTCTTCGTCGACTTCCTCTTTGAGGAGTGTGGGCGCATGCGCCTCTTTCTCCAGTTGTTTTTCGAGAGCCGTGAGTTTGCCGTATTTCAGCTCGGCAGCCTTGTTCAGATCGTAGGCGCGTTCGGCCTGTTCAATTTCGGTCTTGACGTGGTCGATCTGTGCGCGAATTTCGCGCTGTTTCTTCAGGGCTTCCTGATCGGCCTGCCACTGAGCGCGGAGGCTGGCCGTCGAGGTTTTGAGCTCGGCTAATTCTTTGTCGATCTTGGCGAGGCGTTCGCGCGAGGCCGCGTCGGATTCTTTCTTTAGCGCTTCCCGCTCGATTTCGAGCTGCATTTGACGGCGAGTGGCTTCGTCGAGCTCGGCCGGCATGGAGTCAATCTCGGTGCGCAGCTTGGCCGCGGCTTCATCAACCAGATCGATGGCTTTATCCGGCAAGAACCGGTCGGAAATATACCGGTTGCTGAGGACGGCGGCGGCGACCAGGCTCGAATCCTTGATGCGGACGCCATGATGGACCTCGTAGCGCTCGCGCAGGCCGCGAAGGATGGAGATGGTGTCTTCGACCGACGGCTGGTCGACCAGAACGGTCTGGAAACGGCGTTCGAGAGCCGCATCCTTTTCGATATGTTTGCGATATTCGTCGAGCGTGGTTGCGCCGATGCAATGCAGCTCGCCGCGAGCCAGCATGGGCTTCAATAGGTTGCCGGCGTCCATGGCGCCCTCGGCTTTCCCTGCGCCGACCACGGTGTGCAGCTCGTCGATAAAGAGGATGATCCGGCCTTCCGATGATTGGACTTCCTTAAGGACGGCTTTGAGGCGTTCCTCGAATTCCCCGCGGAACTTGGCCCCGGCGATCAGGGCGCCCATATCGAGAGAGACGACACGCTTGTCTTTCAAGCCTTCGGGGACGTCGCCGCGGATGATGCGCTGGGCCAAGCCTTCGACGATAGCGGTTTTGCCAACGCCGGGCTCGCCGATGAGTACGGGATTGTTTTTGGTGCGCCGCGAGAGGACCTGGATCACGCGGCGGATTTCTTCGTCGCGGCCGATGACCGGGTCGAGCTTGTTCTGCGCGGCAGCCTTGGTCAGATCCCGGCCGTATTTTTCGAGAGCTTCGTAAGTGACTTCGGGATTCTGGGTGGTGACGCGCTGCGATCCACGAACTTCCTGAAGCACGCGCATCAGGCGGTCGCGGGTGATGCCCAGGTCTTTGAAAACTTTTTCGTCGGTGGCGGCGAGCATGACGTGCTCGATCGAGACGTACTCGTCCTTGAGGCGCTTGGCTTCGTTCTCGGCCGCAGTCAGCAGTTTTTGCAGCCGGGCAGTGATGTAAATCTGGTCGAGTCCGACGCTGGAGCCGGAGACCTTGGGGAGCTTGTCGAGTTCCTGGATCAGACGGCGATGGACGTCCTCAAGCTTGACATCTGCCCTGGCGAGTATCGACTGGGCGAGGCCGCCTTGTTGTTCGAGTAGAGCCAGAAGGAGATGCTCGACGTCGATCTGTTGATTGCCGCGTCCAGCAGCAACGGACTGTGCCGTGCGGAAACCTTCCTGGAGTTTTTCCGTAAAGCGGTTAAAATCCATAACGTGCCGTCCTCTTGAAGAGACTATAGCATGTTAGCATAACACTATGCAATAATCTTAGTGTCTTCTTATTAGATCTGTAAGGTTGGATGCGGAAGGAGCTAAAACGATGCTGCCCAAGCTGATAACGGCGCTGCCCGGTCCCAAGGCCCGCGCCATAATCGAACGCGACGATCAAGTTATATCTCCTTCTTACACAAGGTCTTATCCCCTAGTAGCTGAGCGTGGGGAAGGAGCCATGGTAGAGGACCCCGATGGCAACCGGTTCCTGGATTTCGCGGCCGGAATTGCCGTCGTGGCCACTGGGCACTGCCATCCCCAGGTCGTGAAGGCGATCCAGGAGCAGGCTGCCAAGCTGATCCATATGTCGGGAACGGACTTTTACTACGAAAATATGGTGGCGCTGGCGGAAAAGCTGGCATCCCTGGTCTCGGCTGGTGGTTCTCCACGACGCGTTTACTTTGGCAATTCAGGGACCGAAGCGATCGAGGCCGCCATCAAGCTCACACGGTATCAGTCGGGACGCGACCAATTTGTGGCATTCGTGGGCGCATTTCATGGGCGGACCATGGGATCGCTGGCGCTAACTGCAAGCAAAAGCACACAGCAAAAGGGGTTCTTTCCGGTGATGCCCGGGGCGCATCATATGCCGTATGCCTATTGCTACCGCTGTCCTTATGGAAAAGAGCCGGATTCCTGCGCAGTGGAGTGCGTCACGGCAATTGAGACTGAGTTATTTCGCACATCGGTTGCGCCGCAAGATGTCGCCGCGATTTTCGTGGAACCGATACAAGGGGAAGGCGGTTACGTGGTGCCTCCGCGAAAATTCTTTGACGAGCTGCGGCGTCTGGCGGACAGGCACGGGATTCTTCTGGTGGCCGACGAGGTTCAGAGCGGCATGGGGCGGACCGGGAAAATGTTCGCGAGTGAGCACTTTGGGCTGCAACCGGATGTGATGGCTTTGGCTAAGGGAATCGCCAGCGGATTGCCCCTGGGGGCGATGGTGGCACGGGCGGAGCTGATGAATTGGCCACCGGGCGCGCATGCGTCGACTTTCGGCGGGAATCCGGTGGCGGTGGCTGCCTCCCTGGCGACCATCGAGCTGCTGGAACAGGAGTTAGTCGACAACGCCGCGCGCGTGGGCGCGCACCTAATGGGGCGCTTGCGCGATCTGCCGCAACGCTTTTCGATCGTGGGAGACGTTCGCGGCCTGGGGCTGATGATTGGGATCGAGCTCGTACGGGACCAAGCGACGAAGGAACGCGCAGGTGATCTGCGCGATCGGGCGGTCCAGATGTGTTTCGAACGCGGCTTGCTGGTGCTTGGTGCAGGGCCGAATACGATCCGGCTATGCCCTCCGCTGGTGATCACGAAGGATCAGGCGGACTTCGCGGCGCAGACGATCGAGGAGTGCCTGCGACTACTCGGCTAATCCTCAACTGGCCGCAAATGAACGCGAATGAACGCCAATGGGTGACTTGCTGAGCGAGATCTCCAGTTGGGTCAGGCTATCGCAAATTTCGACCTTATCGAAGCGAGTGTCGGCGACCATCTGCTCAAAATCGCTCTTAGTGTATGCGCGTTTGAGCAGCATGAAGCGGAACGTGGCTTTGGTGAGGATGCGGTTCACGGTTCCCAGTTCCATTTCGTCCACAGCCTGGGACACCGATTCATTGGAGGAATCCTTTCGTAGATCGATGATCAGAGCGCGGCCGCCGGGCTTGAGGACGCGGTGCATTTCTCGAAGCGCACCGAGGGGCGCCCCGAAGTTTTTAAAAGCGGCGCGGCAAAGCAGAAAATCGAAACTCTCGCTCTTGAAGGGCATGCCCGACGCGTTCCCGTGCTGGAAGTCGACTTGAACATGGGCTTGCCTGGCGTTTCGTTGGGCGATTTCGACGAAAGTTTGGCTAATGTCCAAGCCGGTGATTCGATAGTCGCCAAGTTTCGCCAGCTCGATGGCAAAGTATCCGGGCCCGGGCGCGACTTCTAAGACGTCGGCTTGGGGCGGGAGCTGCTTCGAGATCTGGCGTGCCAGCGCTCTGAAGTCGTCGAGTGCTTTTTTGGTTCGATTGGAGTACCACCTGGCGATGAATCCTTCCATTCCGAGTCCGCGTTGAGGTCTGGCGGAAGATAATGCAAACGCTGTCATAAAAGCGTCCTTTCACTCGCGATCGTAGCGTGCGACGGGCGCGGATTCGAGCACGAATCGGCGAAGATGCGCCGGAAACCGGCGAACACCAATGCAGAGTATGCTCAATAGCATGCTCGCAAGCAAGCTCATTTGGTCTGCGCTCTTTGCGATAGGGCTCACCATCGGACAGTCGCTGGAGGGAGTGATCGATATTCACGCGCATAGTGGTCCCGACAGCACGCCGCGTTCGATCGATGCGATCGACCTGGCAAAGCTCGCCAAAGCTCGGGGCATGCGTGGCCTGGTGTTGAAGAACCACTACGAGTCGACTGCGGCGCTGGCCTATGTGGTGCGCCAAGTGGTCCCGGGAATCGAGATTTTCGGCGGGATCGACTTGAATCTCACGGTGGGCGGCATCAATCCGGCGGCGGTGGAGCGCATGACCATGATGAAGGGCGGATGGGGGCGTGTGGTGTGGATGCCTACGTTCGACGCCGAGAATCAGGTGCGCGATTCGAAAGAGAACCGGCCGTTCGTTTCGGTGGCGAAAAATGGTGAACTATTGCCCGAAGTCAAGGCTGTTATCAACGTGGTCAAGCAGCACAACCTGTTGCTAGAGACGGGGCACTCCTCGCCGGAGGAAGGGTTGATGATCGTGCGGGAAGCGCGCAAGCAGGGTGTGGAACACGTGGTGGTGACACATGCCCTGACACCGCCAGTGCGGATGTCGATCGCGCAGATGAAAGAAGCCGCGGGAATGGGCGCGCTTATTGAATTGGTTTACGGGCGGATGAATGCGGCGGGGTATGCCAAGGCAATTCGCGAAATCGGCCCCGAGCATTTCATTCTTTCGAGCGATCTAGGGCAGCCTAACGGTCCACTACATCCGGATGGAATGGTGTTGTACTTCGCGGCGCTCAAAAAAGAGGGCTTCACAGACGCGGAGATCGACTTGATGGCGAAGACCAATCCGGCGAAGGCGCTGGGGTTGCCCTAGCCGCGGCCGATGAAAGGCATCTTGGTCGCCATCACGGTCATAAACTGAACGTTGGCATCGAGCGGCAAATTCGCCATGTACACGACCGCATCGGCGACGTGTTTCAGATCCATGCGCGGCTCGGCTATGGTCGAGCCGTTGGCCTGGACGATGCCGGTAGCCATGTGCCCGGTCATCTCAGTCGCGGCGTTACCGATATCGATCTGGCTGCAAGCGATATCGAAGGCCCGGCCGTCCAGCGAGATGGATTTCGTGAGTCCGGTAATGGCATGCTTAGTGGCCGTATAGGGGGCGGAGTTCGGGCGAGGCGCGTGAGCGGAAATCGATCCGTTGTTGATGATGCGCCCGCCGCGCGGCTGCTGGGCCTTCATCATGCGAATGGCTTCCTGGGCGCACAAAAACGCTCCGGTCAGGTTCACCTGGAGGACAGCGTTCCACTGGTCGTAAGTCAGGTCTTCGATGGGGACGCCGGGCGCGCCGATGCCGGCGTTATTGAAGAGCACATCGAGCCTCCCGAATGCTTCTTTGGTTTTAGCGAACAGGTTGCGTACGGAATCGGGATTGGCTACGTCCGTCGGGACTACGAGATCGCCGGAGGACGCGGTTTGTTCCAGTGGCGCGGCACGGCGGCCGGCCAAGACCAAACGATATCCAGCGGAATGCAATGCGAGGCTTACGGCGCGGCCAATACCGCTGCCGGCTCCAGTGACAAGAGCAACCTTAGCGCTGTCCATGCGCGCTGGCCGTGCCGCGCAGCGCGGCCATACCGGAGGAGATATCGGCAGCCATGGGCAGGATGCTACTGAGGCGCGTTAGATCGAGGACCTCGCGCACACGCGGCTGCGGGCCCACCAGAACGAAGCGGCTATCCGGATTCTTGGTTACGGAGGAGTAGATGGCGACGAGAAATCCAATTGCTGTGGAGCCGACGGAAACGACGTCGCGGAAATCGACTAAAACTTTCGCGCAATCCAGACGTTTGAGCTCGTCCGACTTGGCGCGCAGGTATTCGGGATCGGAGCCGGTGAGGAAACGGCCCTCGAAGCGCATGACGCAGACGTCATCGATTTGATTCAGCTCAATGAGCACGTATTCCTCAAGCCAGTGACTCTGGTATCGTACTACATTGGATGGCAGTGCCTAAGCGCATCCTGATTGTGGACGACGACCGGGATGTGCACCGCTTGCTGCGTGCCGCTCTGGACGCCCCAGATCGCAAGATCGAGAGCGCCTACGACGGCCGCGCCGGCTTAGGTCTGGTGGAGAATAATCCCTACGACGTGGTGCTGACCAGCCTGGAAGTTCCGGGGCTGGACGGACTAACGCTGCTCGAGCGCATTCGCGAAGTGCGCCCTGCGGCGCGCGTCGTGGTGATGACCGTGGCCAGTACACCGGATAATATCGTCCGCGCGCTCCGGGATCGGGCCTTTTGCTATTTCAGCAAGCCGTTCACGGTAGGAGCCGTGGCCGAAATGGCGGAACGGGCCCTGAGCGGCACCGATAAGGAGGACGATATCCAGGTGCTCTCCGCACGGCCGCACTGGCTGGGCTTGCGAGTGCGCTGCAAGATGGAGACCGCCGGCCGGATCGTACAGTTCATCCGCGAGCTGGGGATGGAATTGCCGGCCGCCGAGCAGGAACGAGTGACCACGGCGTTCCGCGAAATCCTGCTGAACGCGATCGAGCACGGCGCCGGATCGGATCCCGACAAGCGAGTCTTCATCACCTACGTGCGGACCAAGCGCGCCGCGCTGTATTACGTCCGCGATCCCGGCCAGGGATTCTCCTTCGAGCATCTGGAGCATGCGGCGGTTTCGAATCCCGCGGATTCCCCAGTGGAACACGCCGAGATTCGGGAAAAACTGGGGATGCGTCCGGGCGGATTTGGCATCATGATGACTCGCCAATTGGTGGACGACCTGATCTACAACGAGCACGGCAATGAAGTGCTGCTGATCAAGTACATGGAACCGAAGTAGGCGCGTCACATGGGTCCGATGCGAATACTGGATGTGGGCTGCGGGATCAACAAGAAAGCAGGCGCCATTGGCGTGGACCGGAATCCGGCATCGCGCGCGGACGTCATTGCGGAGTTGGACCATTTCCCATATCCGTTTCGCGATTCGTCGTTCGACGGGCTGCAGGCGGTACATGTAATCGAGCATCTTTCGGATGTGCTCCGCAGCATGGAGGAATTTCATCGCCTGGTGCGCGGCGGCGGGGAGGTGTTGATCGTGACGCCGCACTATACCGACTTCAGTTCCTTTTGCGATCCCACGCATCGTTGGCACCTGAACAGTTTTTCGATGCGCTATTTCGGCCAAGATAATGCGGGATACGGCTACTATTCTACGGTGCGATTTACGGAGAATTCCGTGCACGTGAAGCTACTAGCGTTGTGGAGATGGCTGGGCTTCGAATGGCTGGTGAATACCTTCCCGCGCTACCGAAGATTTTGGGAGCACTACTTGTGTTACGTGGTTCGCGGCAAGGTAATCGAGTGGCGGTTAGGAGTGATTAAAGCATGATCGGGGCAGTGCTGGATCGCCTGCGGGATGTGAAGAGGCGGCGCGTTTGGGATCGCGATCTGGCGGCGGGCCGCCGTGGCGAGGATCTGGCGCATCGTTATTTGAGACGCGAAGGTTTTATAATTGTCGCGCGGAACTACAGGCTGTCGTCCGGGGAAGCCGAGGCGGACCTGATCGCACGCGAGGGCGAGGCTCTAGTGATCGTCGAAGTGAAGACGCGAGAGACTGCGGAATATGGCGCGCCGGAAGGAGCGGTGAATCCTGAGAAGCAGCGACACTTGATCCGTGTGGGGCGCGAATATGCTCGCAAGACGGATACACCCTGGGAACATGTTCGGTTTGACATCGTGAGCATCGTGATGGGGAGTCCTCCGACGATCACGTTGCTGCGTGCAGCATTCCGCTAGAATCAAAACATTCATGGAAGCTGAAAAGCGGCGCTTGCAAGAAGCCGGCCGGCGCGAGCTGCATTGGCGTCGCTGGGGTCCCTATCTTTCGGAACGCGAGTGGGGCACGGTTCGCGAGGACTACAGCGAAAACGGAACCGCATGGGAGTTTTTTCCGTTCGAACATTCCCACCTGCGTGCGTATCGATGGGGCGAGGATGGCATCGCGGGAATCTGCGACAACCACCAGCGGTTGTGCTTCGCGCTGGCCTTCTGGAATGGCCGCGATCCGATTCTTAAAGAGCGGCTGTTCGGGCTGACCGGCAATCAAGGGAATCACGGCGAGGACGTCAAGGAGTATTACTACTACCTTGATTCGACTCCGACGCATTCCTACATGAAGTGTCTGTACAAGTATCCGCAGGCGGAGTTTCCCTACAAGCGGCTATTGGAGGTGAACGCGAGCCGGACGCGTAAGGATCCCGAATATGAGCTGCTGGATACCGGCGTCTTCGATGAGAACCGTTACTTCGATATCTTCGCCGAGTATGCCAAGGTAGACGCCAACGACATCCTGATCCGCATCAGCGTTGCGAATCGCGGACCCGAAGCAGCGACGCTGCACCTGCTGCCGACGCTCTGGTTTCGCAATACCTGGACATGGGATCCGAAGGAGCAAAAACCCGTTCTGCGGCGGGGCGGGGACGGGGCGATTGACGCTGAGCAGAAGGACATGGGTTCCTACCGGCTGGCATTGGACGGAAATCCGCCGCTGCTATTTACCGAGAACGAGACTAACGCGCAGACGCTGTGGGGTCTAGAAAACGCACGTCCTTACGTGAAGGATTCGTTTCACCAGCGAATCGTCAAGGGCCGGGAGGACGCGGTGAATCCAGAGCAAACCGGCACCAAGGCTTGCGCCTGGTATACGCTCAAGCTCGAGCCAGGGCAGACCACCATCCTGCGACTGCGCCTTATGCATATGACCGATGCGTCGCGCCTGGTGCCGTACATCGAACCGGATTACGAAGGGCTATTCGCGGAACGGATCGCCGAAGCCGATGAGTTCTACTCCTTCTGCCCGCAATCGCTCTCTGAAGATGCCAAACGTGTCCAACGGCAGGCGTTCGCGGGATTGTTGTGGACCAAGCAGTTCTATCATTTCGTAGTCGAGACGTGGCTCAGAGGGGATCCAGGCCAGCCGACACCGCCAGCGGCCAGATGGCATGGCCGCGACGCACAATGGGTTCACTTATACAACGATGACGTGATCTCGATGCCCGACAACTGGGAATACCCGTGGTACGCGGCCTGGGACCTGGCATTCCACACGATTCCGCTGGCGCTGGTGGATCCCGAGTTCGCCATGCGGCAATTGCGACTATTTCTGCGCGAGTGGTACCTGCACCCCAACGGGCAGATTCCGGCATATGAGTGGGCGTTCGGTGACGTGAATCCCCCAGTGCACGCGTGGGCGTGCTGGCGGGTATACCAGATTCATCGCAAACTGACCGGAAAACCGGACTCTTCGTTTCTGCAGAGCGTGTTTCACAAACTGCTGATGAATTTCACTTGGTGGGTGAATCGCAAGGATTCCACGGGCAACAATATCTTCGAAGGCGGGTTCCTGGGCCTGGATAACATCGGCGTGTTCGATCGCTCGAAGCCGTTGCCATGGGGCGGGTACCTGGAACAATCCGACGGCACGAGCTGGATGGCGATGTACTGCCTGAACATGCTGAAGATCGCGCTGGAACTAGCCACCCAGGTCAACCATATTTACGAAGATATAGCCAGCAAGTTCCTGGAGCATTTTCTGTATATCGCCGCGGCCATGAACGGCATCGGAGACGGCGGGTTGTGGGACGACGCGGACGGATTTTTTTACGACCGCCTGCGCTTGCCCAATGGGCAATCGATTCCCATGAAGGTGCGATCGATCGTCGGGCTCATCCCGCTGTTTGCGGTAGACACGATCGAGCCGCGGGTGATCGACCAATTGCCGGGGTTCCGCCGGCGCATGGAGTGGTTCGTGCAGAACCGCCCGGATCTGTGCGGGAACATCGCTTCGCTTTCGCGGGAAGGCGTGGAATCCAGGCGGCTGTTGAGCCTGTTGGCCCAACCGCGACTGATTCGCGTGCTGCAACGCATGCTCAGTGAAGACGAGTTCCTCTCCCCCCACGGCATCCGAGCTCTATCCAAATATCACCAGGAGCACCCTTTCGTCTTGCCGGTGGATGGCCAGGACTATCGTGTGGACTACGAGCCGGCGGAATCCAACACCGGCGTGTTCGGCGGAAACTCAAACTGGCGCGGACCGGTGTGGTTCCCGGTGAATTTTCTGATCATTGAATCGCTGCAAAAGTTCAACTATTACTTCGGCGACGAGGTTCGGGTGGAATTCCCAACCGGATCGGGCCAGAAGAAATCTCTGGGCGACGTGGCTGGGGAGTTATCGCGGAGACTCTCACACCTGTTCCTGCGAGATAGCCAGGGACGCCGGGCAGTATTCGGGGGCACGGAAAAGTTCCAGACGGATCCGCACTTCCGCGATCACATTTTGTTTTACGAATACTTCCACGGCGACAACGGTGCGGGCTTAGGCGCGAGTCATCAGACGGGATGGACCGCGCTAGTCGCCAAGCTGTTGCAGCAGAGCGGCGAATAGGCGCTGTTATCATCGGCTGTTACCATGGGTCTGGATGTCACAGCAGGTTCGAAAACCCGCGAATATCTGGGTCTTGGCGAGTGTCACCTATGGAGCCGTCATCGCGGTGGCGATCCTCTCAATCCTGGCTTACTACTACGTGGCGCCCAAGCGGACGGCCTCGCAGCAGCTCACCGATGCGGAGCGATCGATGGCAGTGGGATCGGTATGGATTCCGATTTATCCCGGCGGTACGATCGAGGGCACGGCTTCCGCCAAGCATGACAGCGGCACGGAGAGCACGCTGACTTTCGGCACTAAGGACACTACCGATCGGGTGCTGTCCTTCTATCAAGCTGCGCTCAAGAAGGGTGTTTTTCGATTCGACACCGTGACGAAGAATGATGGCGGCGGCACGGTTCGCAGCATGGCTCATCAGGGAAAGACTACCGTGGTGGTGACGATCCACGCGACGGGTGGGGGTACGCGGGGAGAAATCCGGACGATAGACAGAGATAGCGGCGATAAAGATACAAGGAAATAAGTCCGATAGAATCCAATACCGTTCGGGTATCCTGGAGTCTTGTGTCGACCAGTACTCTACCGCTCAATGATTCGGCGCAGCAGCGCCGCTCCTTTCTCCTGGTTGTTTGCTGCACGCTAATCGGGGCAGCGGCGCAGGTGCTTATCAAGAAGGGCGCAGGGGCATTGGGGGCCAATCCGACTATGCTGCAGACCGCCCTTGCGATGGTGCTGACTCCCGCCCTATTCGCCGGTTATTCGTTATACGGGATCAGCACGATCCTGTTGGTACTGGCGCTGCGTCATGGACAGCTGTCACTCCTCTATCCGGTGTTCGCGATGACGTATGTGTGGGTCACAATCCTTTCGGTTGCGGTGTTCCACGAATCCATGAATCCGTACAAACTAGCAGGTATTGTGACCATCGTCGCGGGCATCGCCGTACTGGGGAGAGAATAGCCGGCTTGAACAATACGCCTTTTTCTTCGATGGCCTGGGTGATGGGAGCGTCATTCTTCGGCAGCTTTGGGGCGCTGTTCCTGAAAATCGGCGCGGGCAAACTCCAGAGGAATCTACTTTCCCTGGTCACTAATTGGCGGTTATTGTTGGGTATCGCTTTCTATCTATTTTCGTCGGTCTTGTTCGTGTTCGGCGTGCGCCAAGGGGAACTGAGCGTTCTGTATCCGATGGTCGCGCTCGGTTCAGTATGGACACTGCTGTGGTCGTGGCTGATTCTCGGAGAGCCACTGACGCGCCCGAAATTGGTGGCGCTCGGAATGATCCTGTGCGGGATGGCGCTCATCGGGATGGGCGCCCGCTAGCTATTTGATGTGCCCGTTGGTCAGGTCGCGATTGTTCTCTTCGCAGGAATACTCGATCAGCTCTTCGCCAGGTTTCATGCGCGTGAACACGCGCTGATTCGTCCACGGCTTGGTATACATCACGGGATCGTCAATCGTGACCTCATACGCCAGGTGGTTAGGATCCGTGTAGCGGAACGTTTGGATCAAGTGCATCTTGTCGGAATGCGGATGCCCAATCGTGTCGAGCCGGGTCTTGCCGTTGAAACCAACCGTATCCACAGTCAGCGTATCCCCATCGAACTTTCCAATTGAGTGGCCGAACCAGGTCGGCTCGACCTCCGCGGGATGCTCGCGCCCATCGATATAGACAATGTGGAACCAAGTGCTTTGCTCAAACAAAAAGGCCAGGTATTTGGCATTTTGCATGATCTGTATGGGATAGCCGCCCACGTTCACGGACCGCATCATCCCAAAGGGCAAGCAGTGGCCCGTATAGTCGAACTTGGCAGGGTCGTAGTTCTTAAAATTGTCAGCACCCGTGGGTGAAAAAGGCAGCGGGCCAGCGCCCTTCTGATCCTTAGCATCCCGGCTCATATCGGAAACGTAAGGATGATCCCAGACTCCCTGAAAGTCGGGTCTTTCATCCGGCATGCGCGGGATCTTGGAAGATTGACCCCAAGTCATCGGGATCGTGAGCATCAGCAGAGCGGCCGACGTGGCGATTTTCATGAATATGCCCCCACGGTGATTTTACTCACTTTTGTTCGAATAGGCTAGAGCGGTCGACGCGTTCGCCCTTGAAGGAACACGGTCGAGATGCGTTCCGTTGCCGAAATGTCCTGCATTGGATTGCCGTCCACCAGCAGGAGGCTGGCGTCATACCCTTTGCGAATGAGCCCGATACGTGAATCGGCGTGCAGCAGACGGGCCGAGTTGTAGGTCGCACCCTGCAGCGCCGCCGCGGACGGAATCCCTGCTTCCACCCAAAGTTGCAGTTCACGATGGACGAAGGCCCGTGGACGACCATGGGGTAGCCCGACTCGGTGCCGACGACCAACAACCTTCCGGCGGCATACGCCTCGGTAAGAGTCTTTCTTGCCACATCGGGAGCCAGCGGGTTCATTATGATTTCCGGACGGGCACTTTCTTTCATCGCGTCCTTCAATTGCGCGAACCATTGCCGAGGAATCACCTGCTGCACCAGCGCGCGGTCGAGCAAATCCGTCCGGCCGGCCTGAAATGCGCGCCGGGCTTCCAAGGCTGCTAGCGCCGGATCGTAGGCTTCGTCAATCGCTTTTCCTTCTGGAAACAGCTCAGCTCCCAACCGCTCACCGGAAACAATGGTGGCCTGATGCCTCCCAACCATATCCGGTTGGTCGCCTGCGCTCTTCACAGCGGTCACGCCACTGAACAGGTACGCGGCCAGCTCGCGATCGAAGTTCTGGTCGGGATTTTGGTAGAACTGTGGATCGTTGATCGGAAATCCCGGTAAACTCAGGTGCACTCGCACGTCGATCAGTCCAGGAAGAAGAGTCTTGCCGGCGGCTTCAATGCCGTCGGCGCGCAGCGACTTGGCATCGGGCGCAGAACCGGTGTAGATTTCGGCGATCTTGCCATCCTTGATTAGCACGGACGCTTGGTCAAGCACCATGCCATCGCCCAGGAACAGACGGGCATCGCGAATCAACGCCGTGCGGCTGCGCTGAGCGTCTCGGCCGAGCACTTTCGCCTTGGCGATATTCGTCTTGGCGTGCATCTGCCAGGCGCCCAACACCAAAAACGGACCCAGCACGGCGAGCAACCAAAACTTGGCCGCCGGCCGCAACTTCTCTTCTTTTTCCCAGCGGAACAATTTCACCGCAAGAAG
Source organism: Bryobacteraceae bacterium (assembly GCA_025980665.1). Classification (GTDB taxonomy): domain Bacteria; phylum Acidobacteriota; class Terriglobia; order Bryobacterales; family Bryobacteraceae; genus Palsa-187. Next base: position 10,064 of record JAICXC010000063.1, on the reverse strand, counting down.
TGTTCCGACCGCAGCGGTGAGCGCGAGCGCGCCCACCGAAGCAAAATTGTCGAAGAGCGTTTCCCTGCCTCGCAGGATCGGCTGCAGCCCGTTATTAAAGTGCGTGGCAGGAATAAATTGCGCTACGGTCTGGAGCCAAAGGGGAAAAGCCAGGATCGGAATCGTGATTCCGCTCAGAAACAGCATTGGGAAATAAAAAAGCTGCGTCAGCAGCATACCTTCCTGAAAGGAGTTGACCAATGCCGCGATGATACCGCCGAGGGAAGCGAATGCCAATAGACCAAGGCTGACGAAGATGAGCAAGGAGCCTGGCTGCGTCGGCCACGGCGCTCCCAGAAATCGATGGGCTAGCACGACGATGAAAATGATATTCGGCAACTGAAGAGGCGAGGGCGGTTACCATGCCGGAGACGATAATCTCGCCGGGGCCAATGGGAGCGACCTTAAAACGGCGAAGAATATTTTGCTCGCGATCCTGCACGGCCCGCATTCCTACGCCCATCAACCCCCCGCCAAGCACGCCCAGGCCCAGCACCATGCCTACAACTTGCAGAGGATTGCCGCCTCCCCCGCCCATTCCCGCGGCACCGAAGAAAATCAGGGGGAATATATAGCTGAAGAACAGAGCCATGCGGTTCCGCAGAGTCAGCAGCAGGTTCATGCGGATCTGAGTTATGTAAGAGTTCAGCACGGGCTAATCCCTCAGCTTCTTTCCGGTCAGTTCGATGAAGACGTCTTCGAGGGTGGGCCGCTTCAGGTGGATGTCTTCGAGCTCCAGCCCTTTTTGGTCGATCCACTTGATCAGATCGGGCAAGGTTCGCGCCGGCCGCGTCGAATGGACCACCAAGGTTTTGCAATCGTCGCTGAGCGAATGTTTGGCGACGGCCTCGAAGACCGGCAGGTCGACGGGCATGGGTAGGGCGGTGACGACTTCGATGCGGGACTGGCCGAAGACGCGCTCCTGCAATTCGCGAGGCGAGCCCATGGCGACAATTTTGCCATGATCGATAATGGCTACCCGATCGCACAGGCGTTCGGCTTCCTCGATATAGTGCGTAGTGAGCAGGACGGTGCGTTTAGCAGCTTTAAGCTCTTCGATCAAAGTGTGGATTTCCAGGCGCACCTGGGAATCGAGGCTGGTGGTCGGTTCGTCCAGAAACACCAGACTGGGTTCATTGACCAGAGCGAGCGCCAAAGCCACGCGTTGTTTCTGACCACCGGATAATTTCGAGTAGAACTCGTTGCGTTTGTCCCACAATTGGAGGCGCTGGAGCAACTTGTTGGAATCGGCTTGGTGAGAATAGAACGCCGCGAACCATTCCAGGGCTTCGTGCACGCGAAGCTTGTCGGGAAGATTGGTCGCCTGCAAACAGACGCCGATGCGGTCCTTAAGCGAACGCTTGGACACTTCAGGGTCGAAACCAAGCACCTTCACTTGACCCTGGGAACGCGTGCGCAAGCCTTCGAGGATCTCAACCGTGGTGGTCTTGCCGGCGCCATTCGGACCCAGCAGGCCAAAGATTTCGCCCTCGCTGACGGCGAAATCGACGCCGCGCACAGCTTCGAAATCGCCGTAGGCTTTATGCAGCCCTGCTACTTCGATAACGGAAGTCATTTTGAATTGAACCTAGTCTAATCGGTTTGGATACCGCGGTTTTCGCTTAATCGGCGAATGGCGGAAATCGCAGGACGAACGGCACTAAGCCTTTTGATTGCGGCGCAGCCGGTACAGCTCGGGGTTGATCGATTTCTCCTTGAACTTCTTCCAGTCGTCATCGACGTGGATCATCCGGCCGGTGATGTGGTTGGACTGGTTGGACGCCAGAAACAGCGCCAGATCGATCTGTTTTTCCGCTGGAACGCCGCCGGTCATCCGCACCTGGCGCGCCGCTTCGATTTCACGCCAGCCGGCGCGGTCGCCCGCAGCCAGGATCTGATCGGTCATATGCGTGTACGTTTCGCCAGGCGAAAGGCAGTTCACCTGCACGTTGTGCTCGGCGACTTCCTCCGCCAGGCTTTCGACGAATCGCACGACTGCGGTTTTGGTAGCGCTATGAACCGCGAAATTCGGCCGAGCGGGCAGTGTGCCCCCGACGCCGGCGATCACGATGATCTTGCCGCAGCGCCTTTCAATCATTTGGGGAAGAACTGCGCGACAAGCATTCAGCACGCCGATCAGATTGGTATGGACGATCTCATTCCATGTTTTCGGGGACGATTCGACAAAGGGTCCGATGGGTCCCAGAGTCGCCGCGGCGCATACCAGCACCTGGGCCGGATTGCCGAACTGAACCCGCATCCGTTCCAGGGCGGCGGAAACCTGTTCGTAATCGCAGACGTCGGCGCGCATGCGCAGGGCCGCGCCGCCTCCGTGCTCGATCTCCAGATGGCACAGGTCGAGCTCGGCCTTGCTGCGCGCCAGAAGTCCAACGCGCGCGCCTTTCCCCGCAAAGCCGATAGCCAGGCGTTTGCCGATTCCCCGGCCCGCGCCGGTGACCAACACCGGGATTGCCTTGAAAGAGTGCACCACAAGTCAAGGTAGTACAAATCACAGGTATACACTACTCGTGACCGGCGAACGAGCGTATTATGAGATCGGAGAATCGGTCTCATGAAATTGAATCTCACCCTCTTACTTGCCGCTGGAGTTCTCGGCGGGAGCCTCTTCGTTTACGCCCAATCTCAGGCGACCGCGCCGAAGCTGCACGTAGATGCTTTCACCTCGCGGGGGCAAGGGGTCGTCATGGCGGCAGATAGCATTGATCGGGACGAATCCACGATCCGGCTGAAGGGAAACGTGGAAATCAAGCTCCGGCCTTTAAATCCAGATGGCGACGTGATGGTTCTGCACGCCGATGAGGCTGAGTATCGTAAACAAGGCGACGAGATCGTGCCACGCGGCAATGTGCGCGTGACGCTGGAAAAACCCAGGTAAGGGTTACTCGCGATAGGGCGCGGCGGCATACACGATCTTGCCGCCGACCATAGTCAATAGCGATTCAAGCCCGCCGATCTGGTCCACTGGGACCGTCATGTAGTCCTTAGAAAGCACTGCGAGGTCGGCCAGCTTGCCGACTTCGAGCGAGCCGCGCTGGGTTTCATCGAACGAAAACCAGGCGCTGCCGAGCGTATAGAGGCGCAATGCCTCATTCCGGCTGGGCGTTTCCTCGGGTCCGCGGATCGCGACGCCGGCGACGGTTTTCCCGTCCAGGAACCACTGGAGCGCGGTGAACGGATTGTAGGACGCGACGCGATGCGCATCGGTGCCCGCTCCGATCGCCACGCCGAGTTTGGCGCCTGTGACCACAGGCGGGGCACGCCGGGCGGCTTCGACGCCAGACGTCTGGCGGAACTGGTCGCCACCGAAATACATGGCGTCCTGCACGGTCCAGCCAACGCCCAGGGCTTTCATGCGACGGAGGTTTTGTTCCGAAGCGTCGTTCAAATGCGCTATGGACCAGCGCAGATTTTTGATCGGTACTTCTTTATTTACGCTCTCGAAAATATCGAGAAGCTGGCCGACCGAGGCGTCGTTGGCCCAGTGCATGGTGAGCGACATACCGCGCTCGGCGGCCCATTTAGCTATCTGTGCGTATTTCTCTTTGTCGGTGGCGCTGGGACGATTGTTGTTGTTCATCGCGGCGGTAATGCGCTCGCCCAAGCCGTTGAACTTGAGCATGCCGTCGCCGAAACCCATGGGCAAGAGCTGCGTGAGATTCTTGAATTCCTCGAACTCGGCGCCAGCGTTGTTGCCGCACAAGCTATAAGCAACGCGCAGGGTCATCTGGCCCTGACGCCACACCTGAAAGAGCGCCTGATAGTCCGAAGGCAGCAGGTTGTTCCCGCCGGGATCGACCACACCCGTAAGCCCCAGACGGTTCAGCTCACGGAAGAATTTCTTGGTCCCATCTACTTGCTGATCGAAGGTAGGCTTCGGGAGGCGGTCGAACAGGGCGATGATGGCGTTCTGGCCCCCGGTAATTCCGCCGGTCAGCTTGCCGGCAGCGTCTTTCTCGAGCTTGCCGCCCGAAGGGAGGTCGGCGTCGCTGTTGATGTTGAGCGCACGCAAACCGGCGGGCGTGAGAATCGCCCAGCCGTAGCCGAGCTGCACGTAGACGGGATTATCGGGCGCGGCGGCGACGAGCTCGGCTTGGGTCGGACGGCGGCGTTCCTGAAACTGATCGACATTCCAGCCGCCGGCCACGATCAGCCAGGATCCCGGCTTCATCGTACGCGCGGCTTCATGGATGCGAGCCAATGCTTCGGGGAGCGATCGCGCGCCGATCCAATTCACTTCGGTGCTGAAGCTCAACGCGGCGCGAATCGCATGCAGGTGCGAATCGATCAGGCCAGGGATAACGGTGCGGCCCTGCAGATCAATCGAACGCGTGGACGGGCCGGTCAGCTTGCGGATATCGGCGGTGCTGCCGACGGCGAGGATCCTGCCGCCGCGGACGGCGATCGCGTCGCGAATGGATGATTGATCGTCGACGGTCAGGATCTTGCCGTTGATCAGAACGGTGTCGGCGGATTGAGCGTGAGTCACCGCCGAAAGGGCGACAAGCAAAGTCGCGAGGCGAATCATCCCTTCATGCTAACTGGTGAGGCTAGCTGGTGGCGCGCGCTTCGGTGGGGACGTGAACCGGCAGGCCGTAGTCGACGGGCATGATGAAAATCGCCACAATGTATGCCAGGAAAACCATGCCGCCAGTGCAGAAGAACGCGGCAACCGTCGCGATGCGGATGAGCGTCACATCGACGTCCAGATACCGCGCGAGGCCTGCACAGACACCAGCCAACTTCTTGTCGTAAGTAAAGCCGCCGGGGCGCGTGCTGTGGCCCCGCCGATGCCGATCGAGCCGTTTGACGGCCGCAGTCGGAGCAGTAATTTGCCGTGTCCTGGAGCTGGGTGCCGCAACTGGTGCAGTACATGGAAGCCTCCTGGATTCTAGATACGCGGCGATCCGCGCAAAAGTTCCTAATCCGGCAAACCGAACGCTACGATGTTTGTTCCCACGGCGATCGCGACGTATTGTTTGTTGTCGAACATGTAGGTCATGGGGGACGCTTTCCAAACCTGGTTGGTCGGAAACTGCCACAGGATCTTGCCGTTAGCCGCGTCGACTGCCATAAACGATCCGCTATTTTCGCCGTAGAACACAAGGCCCGAGGCCGTGGACATGACGCCCGCCGAGGCGGTCTGGGGCGTGGTGACTTGCGGGACGTCGAATGCGATTTCGCCGGTCTGGATGTTGATCGCGCGCAGGAATTTCTCGAACGTTTCGCCGGGCGCGGGGCGAGCCGAGCCACCCATGTATCCCTTGCCCGCCTGCCATTCGCCTCGTCGAGCCGAAAAGTTGTTGCAACGCTCGAGCGAGCTGAAATAGTAAAGACCCGTCGCTGGATTGAACGACGTGGAATACCAGTTGGCCCCGCCCTGGAATCCCGGGCATACGTAGGTGTCGCCATTGGCATCTTTGGGCAGATCCTTGAGGATCGGGCGGCCGTCCTTGCCGATGATCGGCTCGGCCCAGTTCAGCTTCCTCAGGTATTGCTTGCCGAGAAGTAACTGGCCATTGGTCCGATCCAGCACGTAGAAGAATCCGTTACGATTGGCCTGGAGCAGAAGCTTGCGGGGTTGGTCTTGCCAATTCGTGTCGACCAGCACGGGCGGCTCCTGCGCATCCCAGTCATGAACGTCATGCGGAGTGAACTGGTAATACCATCTCAACCTGCCCGTTTTTGCATCCAGAGCAACGATCGAGTCGGTGTACAAATTGTCGCCTTCGCGCTCACTGCCGTCGTAGTCGGGACCGGGGTTGCCGACGGGCCAGTACACGATATCGAGCGCGGGATCGTAAGTTCCGGTCATCCAGGTTGCGCCGGAGCGATGCTCGAGTTCCTTGCCCTTCCAGGTTTCCGAACCGGGCTCGCCCGGCAGGGGGACGGTCCAGAATCGCCAGACTTCCTTGCCAGATGTCTGGTCAAATGCGGCCACGAATCCGCGAACTCCTTCGTCGCCGCCGGCGGTTCCCGAAATGACGAGATTCCCGACAGTGAGCGGCGCCGATGTCCCGTTGTAGTTCTGGTGCCAATCCGCCATTTCGGTTTCCCACAGAAGCTCGCCATCGGAGCGGCCGAGCGAGATCATGTGAGCGTTGTCGGTGAGCATGAACACGCGATCGCCCGCGACGGCGACGCCGCGATTGAATCCGCCGGCTGCGTTGCCCGCGATACCGCGAGTCCGCTCACGCCGGTAGCGCCAGATGATGCGGCCGGTACCGGCGTCGAGCGCCCAGCATTCGTTGGCTTGCGCCACGTACATCACGCCGTCGACCACCAGAGGCGTGTTTTCGATGGTGCTCGCGCCGGGCATCGGAAACATCCAGCGGGGTGCGAGCCGTCCGACATTGGACTTATCGATCTGCGTCAGCTTGCTGTAGCGGTTGCCGCTGGGATCGCCGTTGTAGGTCGGCCAATCGGTCTGCGATGTGACGATACGGTAGCGGTTGCCGTCGGCTTTGCGCAGAAGCCGGATCTTCTTGTCGTCGGTGCGCAGTTGGAGGTCGGTCATGCCTTCGGAGAGGACTTGGCCCTGGAGCGTCTCGCCGTCGGTGGTCTGGATGGTACGGCGCACCGCCGGAGCCGCTTGTCCGCGCGGCGGACCTTGAGCCCAGAGAGCCACCGTAACAACAAAGACCACAAAAACCGCTGAGATCGAGAGGGTCCGCATTCCTCAAACGATATCACTCCCGTTTGCTGTGCGGGCTGTGCTAGTCTTGTCCCGAATCGCTGTGTTGGCTTTATCCCAATCCGAATGAGAGTCGGCGTATTTACTCCCCTGCTGTCGCAGCTCCCTTTGCCGGAGGTGTTGAAGAAGCTCAAGGCCAACGGCATCGGCACTGTCGAACTTGGGACCGGAAACTACCCAGGCGACGCGCATTGCCATCTTTCGATGCTGAAGGACCGCGCGGCGCTCGAGACATTCAAGAAGACCATCGCGGATGAAGGCTTTTCGATCAGCGCGCTGAGCTGCCACGGGAACCCGCTGCATCCGGATCGCGACATCGCCAAGGCGCATCAGGAGACCGCCCGTAAGACAATCCTGCTGGCGGAGAAACTGGGCGTGCCGGTGATGGTCGATTTCTCGGGTTGCCCCGGCGATTCGAAAAATGCGAAGCGTCCCAACTGGGTGACATGCCCGTGGCCGCCGGATTATCTGGAGATTTTGAAATGGCAGTGGGACGACGTGGTGTCGCCTTACTGGACCAGGCACGCGAAGTTCGCGGCCGATCACGGCGTGAAGATTGCGATCGAGATGCATCCGGGATTTGTGGTCTACAATCCCGAGACGATGTTGAAGCTGCGGGAGATCGCCGGGAAGCAGATCGGCTGCAACTACGATCCGAGCCACATGTTCTGGCAGTCGATTGACCCGATTGCCGCAATTCGCCTTTTGTGGGACGCGATCTTCCACGTGCATGCGAAAGATACGCAGATGTACGAGCGGAATCTGCCGCTCACCGGCGTGCTGGATACGAAACCGTACACCGATGAGCGAAACCGGTCGTGGATTTTCCGGACGTGTGGGTATGGGCATGGCGAAGAGTGGTGGCGCGAATTCGTCTCGACGCTGCGCATGTTCGGGTACGATTACGTGCTTTCGATCGAACACGAAGATAGCCTGCTTTCGGCCGAGGAGGGATTGAGCCGGGCCGCGTCGTTTCTTCATCAGATCGTACCGCGTGAGAAGGCTGGAGCCGCGTGGTGGGCCTAGGTGGTGAACCTAATATGAAGGCCGCGATTGTCGGCAGCGGCTTCATGGGTCGCGTGCATGCCGAGGCCGTGCGGCGTTTAGGATCGGTGGAGCCCATTCCGGTCGGCGGACGCGATGAAGCTGCGTTTCGCGCGGCGCTGGCGAATCCTGGGATCAAGGCAGTGCACATCTGCACGCCGAATGCGGCGCATTTCCCGATGGCCAAGGCCGCGCTCGAAGCCGGGAAACATGTGCTGTGCGAGAAGCCGCTGGCCACGTCGCCCGCGGAGGCAAGAATGCTAGCGGACCTGGCGCTCGCAAAAGGCCTGAGGAATTGCACTTGCCACAATCTGCGTTACTACCCGATGGTTCAGCACATGCGGCGCATGCGCGAGGACGGCGACCTGGGCGAGATTCTCGTCGTTCAGGGCACGTATTCTCAAGACTGGCTACTCTATGACACCGACTGGAACTGGCGGATTGATTCGAAAGAGGGCGGACCGTCGCGCGCGCTAGCCGATATCGGGTCGCACTTCTGCGATATGGCCGAGCATGTGACCGGGCAGCGCATCACATCGCTGTGCGCGGATTTGCAGACGTTCCACAAGACCCGCAAGAAGCCTAAAGGGGCGGTGGAGTCGTTTTCCCGCGCGACGGGCGAGTTCCAGACGGTCCCGGTGGAATCCGAGGACTTCGGCGCCGTCGTTTTCCGCATGGGCGATCGCGCGCGGGGTGCGTTTACGGCCAGCCAAGTATCCGCGGGCCGCAAGAACCGGCTCAGCATCGAGATTTATGGAAGCAAGTCAGGCGTCGCGTGGGACCAGGAGCGTCCCGACGAGCTGTGGATCGGCAACCGCAACACGAACAACCAGATCATTATCAAAGATCCCGCGCTGTTAAAAGAAGGAGCCCGCTCGTACGCCGATCTGCCCGGCGGCCACAGCGAAGGCTACGACGATACGTTCAAACAGATTTTTCGGCGATTTTACGCGTCGATCGAAGATCCAGCCGCGCAACCAGAATATCCAGCGTTTGCCGACGGTCTGCGGCAGTTGATCATCCTCGAAGCAGAACTGGAGAGTAATCGTAGCCATGCCTGGGCCGATGTGCCGCAATGAATGCAGCGATGACGTACGATAAGACCCGGCTGTTTCTGGTGAGCACGATGGCGCTCGCCAGTGCGGGCGTGGCGTACTCGATTCGCGCGAATACAGCCGCTGATCTGCAACGCGTATTTCTCGATCCGATCGACCGGGCGCATTCGGCTGAGATGATCGCGACGATCCTGGGCGTACCGTTTTTGGCATTCGCGATCACGATTGCGATCGGCAGCCCATTGCTGGATGTGATCGGAATGCGGGTGCTGCTGCCGCTGTCTCCGATTCTTCTCTCCGTCGGGATGCTCATGATGGCGTTCGCGGGGAACTTCATATCGGGACCGAACATCTACTGGGCGCTGTGGTCTGGCGCGGTGGTGGCAGGCATCGGATGGGGACTGGCGGAGACCGTGATCAACCCGCTGATCGCATCGCTTTATCCCGACAACAAAACGGCAAAGTTGAACGCGGCGCATGCCTGGTGGCCCGGCGGAGTCGTAGTAGGCGGGCTTGTGGGCGTCGGAATGTCGCGGATCGATCTGGGATGGCAGGCGAAGCTCACGGTAGTTCTACTTCCGGCGATCGTGTGCGTGATTCTGACGATGGGCGTGAAGTTCCCGCCGACGGAACGCAAGGCGGCGGGCGTGTCCGCGGGCGACATGTTCAAGGAATTGCTGAAGCCGATGTTCTTCGTGTTGTTCTGTTCGATGTTTCTCACAGCGGCGTCGGAACTTGCTCCGGGGCAATGGGTGGATCTGGCGTTAACGCGTACCGTGGGGATGCAGGGCATCCTGCTGTTGGTGTACGTGAACGGACTGATGTTCGTGATGCGGCACTTCGCGGGACCCCTTGTCCACAAACTGTCACCGATTGGCGTGCTGTGGTGGTCCTGTCTCGGCGCATCGCTGGGATTGGTCGCACTCAGTTTCGCTAACTCACCTGCCATGGGACTGCTGGCGGCAACATTGTGGGGAACAGGGGTCTGCTACATGTGGCCGACCATGCTCGCCACGGCGTCGGAACGTTTCCCGCGCGGAGGGGCGCTGCTGATGGGCCTGATGGGGACCGCCGGAACGCTCTCGATCCAGTTCGTCCTGCCGATCATGGGGACGATCTACGATCGCAAGAAGATCGAAGTCGCGGGCGGCGAGGCAGCGTTCAACGCGCTGCAGCCGGGTCCAACGCTGGAACGTATTCTGGGTATCGCGGCG
>JAICXC010000101.1 GCA_025980665.1 Bryobacteraceae bacterium | reverse complement strand
GATTATCTCGCAAGCCCGCAAAGGGCGCGCGGGCACCCTCACTCCGGTCAGGTAAGTGGCCCGCGCGCTCCATTTTGCGGGCTGATACCCAGAAGTGGAGCGGGCTTTTGCCTGCAACCGAGGCTTCAGCCTCCGCACACTGAGTTTCCCCGTTGCGTCCCGGCGAATACAACGCCCTCTCCCGCCGTTTTGACGAACAGACAATCGAGGTCTTAAGCGTGATCGTCCACCAATCGCCGCCCGAACGTCGATACAATACCGCCGTAGGTGCAACATGAAATTGGCGAATTTCGAACTCGCGACTCCATCTTTCGGTATCGCATTAGTGGGCCTAGATTCTTACTGGGATTTGCATAATGGGTTGAGCTTTCTAAGCTTCAGTTTAGACGCCAAGAGTAATATTGCCACGATGACATGGAAGGCGAGTGGCCATGCTCCGATCAGGTATTCAGGATGCACGCTGGTCTTCATCGGCCTCAAGTTACTAATCATTTCCGCACGAGATAGCGATCCCCCTCTGTCCGAAGATTTGTGCGTCAGTAGCGTTTCGATGGTTCTTCCTGAGCCTAATCCAGAACCCGCCTTTCGCATGAAGGCGCAATGGAACTCAAATGAAGAATTTCATTTGCTGTTTCAATTCCAAAGCGGACGGTCAATTGAGATTGACGCCGAGACTGTAGAACTGAGGGAGCTAAGACTAGATTAAAAGGGGAGTCAAACGGGACAGACGACGAGATCTGGTGATTCCATCGCGCTCGTCTCCGATATCTTCCAACTAAGAGATTCGCGCTCCTCCACTGGAGAGCCCGGCCTCCGTGCCCAGGATTAGAATGATCGAATGCACAGAATAGTCATAACTCTGCCCGCGATGCTGGTGGCTTTGAGCCTGTATCTGCCAGCGCAAACGGCTTCGAAAGGTGCGCCACCCCCCAAACCGGCAACGCCGGCGATACAGGTTCAATCCAATTTGAACCAGTTGATGCGGGGCGTCCTGTATCCGGCGTCAAACGTGGTCTTCTTCGCACAAAGCGATAATCCAGCGGACGTGAAGTATGTCCCCGGCCAGGATCCGTCGATGGCGACAGATCCCTTGGCAAGCACCTTCGGAGGTTGGCAGGCGGTAGAGAACGCGGCACTGGCTCTAACTGAGTCCACCAATCTACTCTTGATCCCGGGACGAACTTGCGCGAATGGCGTGCCCGTTCCGATGGACAATCCGGACTGGCCCAAGTTCGTTCAAGACCTTCGCAATGCGGGAGTGAGGGCTTACCAGGCGGCTCAATCCAAGAACCAAGACAAGATGGTTGAGGCCTCCGATGCGCTATCGGCGGCATGCGCCGGCTGCCACAGGAAATGGCGTGAAAAGCCAAGGCTCGCGGACCGGTGCAAATAGAAAATCCCCTCGCTCCTCCACCGCGTCCGCAACTTCCTACTCCGCAGTAATTCGCGCTGCGATCTTTGCGGATATCTTCAACCGCTCTTCTCCGGTTGAGGCGATGCGTTTCTCCGAGCGAGTGCACTGCCGGACAGCGCAAGTTTACGGCTAAAAGGTTTGTGGTGTAACGGTAGCAAGGCCGATTTTCATCTTATAAATGAGAATCGAGTGCTGAAAGCCAAGCCAGCTACGCAGAAGGAATTAAATGAGCAATTGAAAGTTGCGAGGAATGCGCAAAAAGAGGCCATCAAGCGCTTCAGAAAGATCGTTGGTAATATTCCGAGCGGGCTTCCTCACCCCGATGGCAGCGATCGGATCCGCAATGCATCACGCGAGCTGACGGAAACCCACAACCGGATGGTTGCCCTTCTCGTTAAGCTAAACAGGATGTCCCAGGACGGCGAAGGGAAGAAGCGGAAGACCTAACCGCAGCGGTGCGATGCCACATGATCGGATAGTTTTTTGCTGGCCGATTCAAAGGCGAGTCGCGCCCGTTCCGCATCTCGCTGGGCCTTTTTAAAATCCTGACCCATGCTCCGCTGGAGAACGTTCACCGCATCCGCGTACACTTTAAGATCAGCCCGAACTCGCGTTTTTAGTATGTCGCGAGCTTTACAGGATGGAAGCTCGGAAGGAACCATTAACCTAAGACGATACTATCGTGCGCACTCTCGTTTCACAAGAAAAATTACGTTGATAGCGTACCGTGAAAAAATTGCCCGAACAACTATTGTCCGGCCGAGGCAATTACGGTCGGACGTTTCACGAAGTAGTTTCCGGCGTTCAAGTTCCTATATACATTGCCGGCGACTCCCGCGGCCGTCGGACCGCTGACCGCGCTTCCGCCCGTTAGTAGTACTACAACTACTAGACGTTGGTTGCCGACCTCTGTAAAAGATCCGAACCAGCCTAAGTGAGTGGGCGTGCGCGTATCGGTACACGTACCCGTTTTGCCATAGATCGGTTCGTTAGGATCGAAGCCAATGCGCCTCGCCGTTCCATATTCCACGGCTCCCATCATGCCCGGCTTGATTTCGGGAATCAGGTAGTTGATGTCCAGACGACGCTTTACCTGGGGAGTGATCGCACCCGCCTCTTGCGCGTTCTTCGGGTACTGGAGGTAGTACAGCGTGCCGCCGTTGGCCACGGCTCCCATAAGCCCAGCCATCTCCAGCGGCGTGATGGTGATCCCGTCGCCGAAGCTGGTCATCATACCCATGCCACTTTTAGGCGTCTCGGACGGCAGGATGCCGGGTTGTTCTTCTTCTATGTTCAGGCTGGCTTTCTCGCCCAAGCCGAACAAGCGCGCGTAATAGCTCATGCGCTCGAAACCAAGTTTTTCGCCTAAACTTGCGAAGTAATAATTGTTGGATTTGGCCAGAGCTTCCGTCATCGCGACCTTGGTATTGCCGTAGATGCGAATCTTGGTGAGACGATCGATCACGGTCTCGCTGAGGGCCGCCAAGGCTACCGGAACTTTGATGGTGGAGCACGGCTGGTATCCGCTCTTATAGGCCAGCTTCTGATTGACGATGGTCAACACGCGCCCGGAGTCGGCATCGGCGACGACGATTGAGCCGTTCAGCCGGCCTAACGCACTCACTGCGGCATTGCGGGCGACCAAATCGTCCCCTTCAAAGAAATCGCCTTCGGTGGATAGTGCATAGTTAGGCACCCGCCACGGACCCTTGGCGACGGCGGCGGTTTTCCGCGCCGTTTTCTTCACCGAAGTGGACGTCGCCTTGGCGACGAAACTTGTCGTCCTGAGTGTCGCAACGGCCGCTCTTGGAACAGCTCTCCGCAGAGCAGTTTTCTTAGAGCTCTTGGCTTTGCCGGGGTGTCTGCCAGGCTGGGTTGTTATCGCGCCTAGCGAGAAGGGCATGGCCGCGAGGGCCAATGCGGTCAGGGATTGGAGGATGACCGGGCGGTTAAGATACAAGCAAACTCTCTCTTACTCTTACATGGAATTTAGGGTTCGACCTGAAACAAACATTTTGCATCATATGCGTCTCCCGGTCAAGTTAAGCTTTTCTCTTCAGTCTATCGTCAGGCAGCGCCTCGGCCTTGAGGCCCTACGCGTCAAGTCGCTGCATGGACTCCGAAAAGGCCCTGTGCGGGGATGATACGCTAGGACCTTGACGGCCAGCATGCAACAAACTGCCCCCCGCGAACTAGTCATCCGCGACCTGGAGGGCCAAACTGCCACCATAGCTCTGGACCGCGACCGTATCACGCTGGGGCGTTCCAGCGCGAACGAGCTTAGTTACCCGGACGATATCGGCCTTTCGCGCCAGCATCTGGCCATCGTAGGGCGGGACGGCAAATGGACGGTGGAGGATCTGGGCAGCAAGAACGGAACGCTGCTGAACGGCGTACGTGTCGAAAAGCCGATGCCTTTCCTGCCGGGCGACCGTGTTTCCGCGGGGCACTTGACCATCGAATTCGCGGGCTCCGGCGGCGCCCATCAGAACACCGTCAGGTTTGTCGATAACAAGGAGCAATTTTCCAACAGCGCCACCACCGTGGTCGCCAGCCTGAACGGGGTCCTGGCCCCACCCAGCAACGACCTTCACAAGACCACAGTGATGCTACAGGGCACCCCGCAGATGCGGGCTCTGATCGACGCCGGACGTGAATTAGCCGGCCACCGCCCGTTGGCGGAGCTGTTTCCTCTGATCATGGATCTTTCGACGAACGCCGTGAGGGCCGGACGCGGCGTTCTGATGACGCTCGATGGAGACCAGCTCAATGTGCGGGCGGCGCACGGCGAAGGCTTCCAGATTTCCTCGACCGTTCGCGATCAGGTGCTCAAGAAAAAAGAGTCTCTGTTAATTCGCGATGCCCAGCTGGACATGGCCCTGCGCGAACACATGAGCATTGTCGAGCAAAAAGTCCGCAGTATGATCGCCGTGCCACTGCAAACCAACGACCGCGTGATCGGCCTGATTTACGTGGATTCGCCCGACGCGATTCGCGAATTCACGATCGAGGATTTGAACCTGCTCACGGTAATGGCCAATATTGCGGCCATCCGCATCGAGCACGCGCGGCTGAACGAAATCGAAGAAACCGAGCGCGCCATGGCCAAGGAAATGCACCAGGCCGCGCTTATCCAGCAACAACTCCTAGGCACGGCGCCCGCCGTGGACGGGATGGATATCGGCGCGAAAACCGTGGCATCGCGCGCCGTCGGCGGCGATTACTACGACTTCATCAAATACCCTGATGGCCGTGTCGCCATAATGGTCGGCGATGTAGCCGGAAAGGGCATGCCCGCGGCTCTGCTGATGAGCAGCCTGCAGGCCCGGGTGCACGTGGTGTTTGAGGAGCCCGATCATCTGGCGCAGAAAATGACCCGGCTCAATAAGGGCACCTGCGCTAACTGTCCCGACAACCGCTTCATCACCTTCTTCACTTGCATCGCCAATCCCAAGACCGGCAACGTGGTGTATACGAACGCCGGCCATAATCCGCCGCTGGTAGTACGCGCCAAGGGCGGATTTGAAACCCTGGGCGGCGCCGGTGGCATGATTCTGGGCATCCTCCCTATGGCGCAGTACCAGGAAGCGAAAGTCGTGCTGGACCCGGGTGACATTCTAGTGCTGTTTAGCGACGGTGTCACCGAAGCAGTAGATCCCCAGGATCACGATTTCGGCGAAGAGCGCCTAGCAAATCTGGTGGGACTGATGCGCGATCGACCGGCCGCGGAGATCGTCGAGGCGGTCCATCGCGCGGTCCACGCGTTTACGCAAGGCGCTCCGGCCGCCGATGATATTACCGTCGTCATAGCCCGGCGGCTGTAGAATAGGGAAAGCAGCTTTGAATGCCCGCCCAAGTTGATCTCTCCAAGCTAAGCGTTCGTCAGTTTGCAGAGCGGTTTAAGAGTGAAATGATCCCGCTCAGCAACACGTTCTCCTATTTCTGCGCCTCGGTTCCGCTGAGCGAAGAAGATCTGAAGGAGTACCTCGAAGAGCCGGTGGCGGCTCTGCCGCCCGGAGTGGCCGCCGCATTGCCTAAGATCTCGATTCTTCTGGTTCCGTACCTCGAACGGGCCAATGGAACCGGTTCCCCGAAGGCCCCCGCCAAAGATAGCAAACACGCCAAACTGGCCGCCTCTGAATACGTATCCATCGAGAAGCCGCTGCATGGCCGGATCTCGGCGGCCACCCAGCTCAGCTTGGGCGGTGAGACGGTTCTGGCCTTCGCGCTCAAGGATCAGGAAGTAGCCGAGTATCATTACCGCTTTTATCACCTGCTGGCTACCGTTCTGGGAGAGCACTGGACGGAGGCCATCGAAACAGGCTACAGCCGGGTTATGCGGGATGAGCTGAATTCGGACGTTCACGGCGAGGTGGACGAGGCTAGCTGGAGGCTCAAACAGGCTCTCCGGCGGTCCCAAGCGACCATGAGCGCGAAGGCATTTCGGGCTTATGCTCGGCAGTCGTTTATCGATACGTTGACGCTATACCTGCACGGCATTTGCTGCGATATCGACGTGGATACAGGCCCCCGTCAGCTTCCCAGCCGGTATCTTCGCAAACGTCTATTGCTGCTGCAGGAACTTTTCCCGCCTCCGCACGGCTATGCGGTTTTCCCGGAACAGCTGGGGACCTGACCCCTTCGCTCTGCCGTTTGGCTCAGGCCAAAAAGGTTTACACATTTCGTGTTTTTAATATTGACAGGTATGGTATCCTCGTCCGATACGGGTTAACGAGTTCGCTTTCTTGGGTTTCGGGGGAGGAGAGCGGGGATTACTGACACGTGTGTGGGATTGCCGGGTTTACACATCTCAAAAAAGGCCCTAATCCAGATCGGATCTGGGAGATCACTAGAGCGCTGATTCACCGCGGCCCTGATCAGCAGGGCGTGTGGGAATCGGGCGACGTGTCGCTGGGAGCCGTTCGTCTCAAAATCATCGACTTGAAGCAGGGAGATCAGCCCATAGCCAGCGACGACGGCGATACCGTCCTCGTCTTCAACGGCGAGCTCTATAATCACATGGAGCTGCGCCGGGAGCTGGAGCAGGCGGGTCACCGGTTCGATTCGCACTGCGATACCGAGACTGTTCTGCATGCATTCCTTGAGTGGGACATCGACGCGTTCCGGCGCTTCCGAGGAATGTTCGCGGCGGCCTTCTGGACCCAATCGGAAAGGCGTCTTGTGCTGGTGCGCGATCACATGGGGATCAAGCCTCTGTATTTCGCCCGCCGCCGGGAAAACATCTATTTTGGCTCCGAGCTAAAGGCAATATTGCTTCACCCCGAGATCGATCGCACGATCGATCTTGCTGGCCTGTCGGATTATCTCTCGCTCAACTACGTTCCGGGACCGAGGACCCTGGTGGAGGGCGTCGAAAAGCTCGCGCCAGGCACCTGGCTCGAATGCCGCGCTGGCACACTCAGCAGCGGCGAATATTGGCGGCTGGAATTCAATCCCGACCCGAAGAGAGATTTGGGGTCGGCCAAAGAGGAATTGGACGGACTGCTGCGTTCCGCTGTCAGCGATCAGCTGGTCGCCGATGTTCCCTTGGGCGTGTGGTCGAGCGGCGGCCTGGATTCTTCGACGATCCTGCACTATGCCAGCGAAACGGCACGCGGGCGGCTGAAAACCTTCTCCGTATCTTTCCATGGACGCTCCTTTGACGAAAGCCAATACTTTCGGGAAATCGCACAGGCCTATGGGACCGACCACCACGAGTTCGACCTGAATCCGGACGCCGATTTGGCCGACGTGATCGAAGATATCCCGTATTATTCGGATGAGCCCAGCGCGGATGCCGGTGCTCTGCCGGTTTGGTTTCTTTCCAAGATGAGCCGGCGTCACGTGACCGTCGCGCTTTCAGGCGATGGCGCGGACGAACTCTTCGGAGGATATAAAACCTATCTGGCGGATCGCTATTCGCAGCGTCTGCGGCGTCTACCCCCGGGGGTGCTCCGATTCGGGGAAAGAACCGCCCGACTCTTGCCGTGTTCGAATGAGAAGATCGGTCTGGATTACAAGATCAACCGCTTGTTGCAGGGCTCGCTACTCGATCCCATAGAGGCTCACTTCTTCTGGAACGGAACGTTCTCTCGCGGCCAGCAGGGAAATTTGCGCAACGGCTGGGAGGTTCCGGTGGATATCGCGGCCAGGCGCCACGGTCGAGCCGCAACCGGCTTGAGCCGCTTCTTGTGCATGGATCAGCTCTGTTACTTGCCGGACGACATCCTTACCAAGGTCGACCGCATGAGCATGGCGCATTCACTGGAAGTGCGACCGCCTTTCCTGGATCACCGGATTGTCGAGTTCGCGGCGCGCCTTCCGGAAAACCTCAAGATCCGCGGCGGCCGTCTGAAGTTCGTCTTGCGCGAGCTCATGAAGGATCGGCTGCCGCGATCCATCGTCAGACGCAGCAAGGAAGGTTTCGATATCCCCACCCACCATTGGTTCCGGACGATTCTGCGGCCCCTGCTGCTCGACACACTGAACGAGGACAGCGTGCGCGAATCCGGCATCTTGTCGTGGCCGGCGGTAGACGCAGTTATTCGCGCCCACTTGGACCGCCGTGCTAATCTCGGTTATCACTTATGGGGACTCGTGGTCCTGTTCCTCTGGATGAAACACTGGGGAATTACGGCGCCAGTCCGAGCCCAGGAACATCAAGCGATTCCGGTGGTTCTGCGCAGCTCGGCCTGATCGTACTTCTCGTTGCAGCCATCGTTTTCCTAGGCTGCATTATCAGCCCGCCATCTCTGATGGACGACGTCGACGCCGTCCAGGCGCAGATTTCCCGCAACATGTTGGATTCCGGCGATTGGGTGACGGCCCGCCTGGACGGCATCGCCTACCTCGAAAAGTCTCCGCTCAAATACTGGATGATCGGCCTCGCGTTCAAGGTGCTGGGCGTGCATGACTGGGTGGCACGCCTGCCCGTGGCGCTGTCAGCCGTGCTGCTGTGCTGGCTAACTTATCGCATAGGAACGTGGGCGTTCCATCGCCGCGCGGGAATGTATGCGGGCCTGACTTTAGCTACATGTGTCGGTTTATTTCTGTTCACTCGCATTCAGATTCCCGATGTCACCATCACCGCGACCATTGCTTTGGCATTATGGGCATTTCTGCGCGCGCTCGATCCCACGGAAGTCCAGCCGGGTGCATGGAGCGCACTGATGGCGGCGGCTATCGGGATCGGTCTGTTGCTGAAGGGGCTGATCGCCGCGGTGTTCCCGATAGCGGCCATGCTGCTGTTCCTGGGGTTTACCAGTGAATGGAAGTCGCGGGATAGCTGGCGAAGATTGCATGTATTCCGCGGAATTCTTTTGGCTCTCGCCATCGCGGCGCCGTGGCACATTCTCGCGACACTCCGAAACCCTCCCTATTTCGACTTCACGATGCACAGTGCGCCAGGCGAGTATCGCGGCTTCTTCTGGTTCTATTTTTTCAACGAACACATACTGCGTTTTTTGAATTTGCGGTATCCGCGCGACTACAACACCGTCCCTCGTCTGTACTTCTGGCTATTGCACCTGCTGTGGTTGTTCCCCTGGAGCGTATACCTGCCGGCCACCATCAAGCTGAATTATCGTGGCGCGGATCGGGCCTCGCGGATGCGGCTGCTGTGCCTTTGCTGGGCCGGATTCCTACTATTGTTCTTTACTTTTTCGTCTACCCAGGAATACTACTCGATGCCGTGCTATCCTGCGCTGGCATTGCTCATCGGGAGCGCGCTGACCGATAAGCGCGCCGCGTCCTGGATCCGCAAGGGAAATGTCGCTTTGGCCGTGATCGCGACGCTGGCACTCGCAGCCATCGGCTTCATCTTGTCGCAGGTGTGGAATCTGCCCGCGCCGGGCGATATTTCCCGCGCTCTGGTGCAGCATCCCGAAGAGTATACGTTGTCGCTTGGCCATATGGGCGATCTGACGATGGCATCGTTCGCTTACCTGCGAACTCCACTGCTGCTGGCGGGATTGGGATTCCTGGTGGGCGCGGTTGCCGCTTGGCGCGGCAAGATTTTGGGCGCGGTGGTCATGATGATCCTATTCATCCACGCCGCTCGTCTGGCCTTGGTGGTGTTCGATCCTTACCTCGCGTCGAGACCGTTGGCGGAAGCGCTGAATCGAGCGCCGCATGGCACGCTGATTCTCGATGACCAGTACTACACGTTCTCCTCGGTCGTGTTTTATGCGGAGGCGTATCACCGTCAACGAGTCCTATTGCTGAATGGGCGCGTCAACAATTTGGAATATGGTTCGTATGCTCCGGACGCGCCACACGATGTGTTTATAGACGACGCGGGATTCCGCAACCGTTGGCTTTCGCGGGATCTGTACTACATCTGTGTGGAAGCTCCTCAAGTGCAGCGCCTCGAGAAGCTCGTGAGCCGGGAAGCGCTGCATCCTGTGATCGAAAGCGGCGGAAAATTCGTATTCAGCAATCGCGGCTAGTCGCGTGAAGATCACCATCGACGCCACTTCGGCTCTTCTCCGCAGCGCGGGAGTAAAGGGCTACTCCTATCACTGGCTTCGCAGTCTTCGCCAACAGGCGGCTCCCGGTGAGGAAATTCGCGCATTCCCGCTATTAAAAACGTGGTCGCGTCTCGATCATGAACATTCGGCGCTGCCGCTTGTGCCCACGGTCGCGCGCCTGGCCGCGCTGCATGCGGCAAACGTCCTCGGGCCGCCGGTTATGGATATGCTGCTGCGCGGAACCGACATCTTCCATGCCGGAAATTTAGTCCGCCAAGCTCCGGGCAAGGCGCGGCTGACAGCAACCATCCACGACCTGACGTCCTGGATCATGCCCGAGGTCCATACACAATCGACTCTGCGCGCCGATCGTACCTTCGAGGAACGTATTCTAAAGCGCGCCGACGGGTTAATCGCGGTCTCCGAAAACACACGGCAAGACGCGATTCGCCTGCTGGGAATCGACCCCGGGCGGATCCGCACCATCCATTCCGGTGTCGCGGAAGAGTATTTCGATGCCCTTCCCCGAGCGCGCCCCAAACCGTATGTCCTGCTCGTTGGAACCGTCGAGCCTCGCAAGAACCTGGACACGCTGCTCGATGCGTGGCGATCGGTGAAGCAAGACCTTCGCGAGCATTTCGATCTGGTCCTGGCGGGCCCTGAGGGCTGGGACTCGTCCGCAACGATGGCACGCATTCGCCAGGAAGCGACTTATTTAGGCTACGTTCCCGAAACGGAAATGCCAGGCTTGGTGGCGGGCGCGTCGCTATTCGTTTATCCGTCGCTGTACGAAGGGTTCGGATTTCCGTTGGTCCAGGCGATGGCGGCCAATGTTCCCGCGCTCATTTCGCAAACGTCCTGTTTGCCGGAAATTGCCGGCGACGCCGCGGCGTTTGTCGATCCGCTGAGTCCTTCTGAAATGTCGGAGCAGTTGACCCGTCTGCTGGAATCGCCAGAGGAGCGGACGAGGCTTGCTAAATTGGGCCGCGCGCGAGCGGAAGTGTATCGTTGGGAGCGTTGCGCGCGGGAGTCACTCGCGTTTTTCCGGGAAATCGCTGGATAGTTATTTTGCGGGCACGCCGATGCCAAAATCCCACACCTGCCAGTTGAGCGCGCCCTCGGTGTATTGCACCAGCGCGTACTCGCCGGGTTCGAGCGGCTGCTCCGGCCAGATTTTATAGGTTCTTTCCGACACTTGCTTCTTGAATGTCGGCACCAGCTTCAGATCCTCAATCACTTCGTTGGTCACCGGCAGGATGCTGATGTTTTCGAGCAGCCGCACGTTTTTCTTCTTCGACAGTTTGATGATTCCGAAACGCTCGTCATCCGATAAGCGCAGGTAAAACTCGGGCTTGTCACCGGAGGCCCGGTAGGCCGCCGAGTCGCCCTTGATCTCCACGGTGCTCTTGCCCGGAACAATTGGAATTGGCGCCAGCACCTTTAAAACGTTGCGGCCCTTACTGGAATTGACCGCGACTTCCACCGGTTTGAGCGATTCGATCTTGTCGCCAACCACGTAATAAACGCCGGGCTCGACCGGTACCTGAGCGGCTTCCTTCTTCTCGGCGCGGATGGCCTTATCCTCGACGTCCTGCTCCTTGGCCTCGGCCTCAATGGCAGCCTGGCGCTCGGCCGCGTCCTTTTTGGTGCGCTCCAGATCCACTAATTCAAGCGGGACCTCTTCCCAATCGCCGCGCTCCGTGCTGAAGTACCGCACGCGATCGGCGAGTACCTGATATTCGCGCACCAACTGGTAGTCGCCATCCTTGAGATACAGGCGGCTGTTAGCCCCGAAGGCAGCCACAGCCATGGTAAACAGAATGGCGATGCGGAGATACATACCGCTCCTGCCTCTATTATGGAATATCGTGCGGATAGGGTTACATACATCAATCGCGGGCGCCCTGGAGCGATCCGCGCTCAAAGCCGCCGAGCTGGGCGCGAACACGTTCCAGATTTTTTCGTCGAGTCCACGACAATGGAAAGCGTCCGTGCCGAGCTTGCCCGCCATTCGGCTGCTGAACCAGGCCCGTGAAAAGCACGACCTATATCCGCTGGCTATCCATGACAATTATCTGATCAACCTTGCGTCGGCACACGAGAAAATCCGGCACATGTCGATCGAGGCATTCCGCGGCGAGTTGGTTCGCGCCACGGCCATCGGCGCCGAATACTTGATTGCGCATCCCGGGAACTATAAAGGCCACACGGTGGAGCAAGGCATCCTGCATTTCCTTGAAGGCGTCGGCATGGCGTCAAATGGTCTTAAACTTGGAAATCTCATGCTTCTCATCGAGAACACGGTCGGTGCAGGCGCGCAGCTCGGCGGAAAGTTCGAAGAGTTGCATGTAATGCGCGAATACGCGCCTAAGTTGACGGACCTTCCGATCGGATTCTGCCTGGATACCTGCCACTTGCTGGCTTCCGGCTTCGATGTCGCGAACGCCGCCGGGCTGAGCCACATGATCTCGGAAGCCGATCGCCTGCTGGGCCTCGACAATGTGCGCGTGATCCATGCCAACGATTCCAAAGGCGCCTTGGGATCGCACGTCGACCGGCATCAGAATATCGGCAACGGGTATATTGGATTAGACGGGTTTCGCCGCATCCTGCATCATCCGCGACTACGTTCCAAGGCTTTTATTCTGGAAACGCCGATGGACGACGGCTGGGACAAGAAAGATCTCGACACCCTTAGAACACTATGGAAGAAATCCCGCAGGACCCAACCCGCTACGACCACAACCAGATCGAGCTGAAGTGGCACGAGCGCTGGAATAACGATCCCAACCTGTACAAAGCCGCCGCCGATTCCACGCGGCCGAAATACTACGTGCTCGAAATGCTGCCCTACCCTAGCGGCAGTCTACACATTGGGCATCTGCGGAATTACGCCATCGGCGATGCGCTCGCGCGATACATGTGGATGAAGGGTTACAACGTCCTTCATCCAATGGGCTGGGATGCCTTCGGTCTGCCGGCCGAGAATGCCGCCATTAAGAACGGCCGCCAGCCTTACGAATGGACCAAGGCCAACATCGCCGAGATGAAGCGGCAGCATCGCCGGATGGGCTTCAGCTACGACTGGGATCTGGAGATTACCACCTGCGAGCCGGAGTATTATCGCTGGAATCAGTGGTTCTTCCTCAAGATGTTGGAGCGCGGCCTGGCCTATCGCAAGAACGCTTTGGTGAACTGGTGCCCGGAATGCGGAACCGTCCTGGCGAATGAGCAAGTGGTCGATGGCTGCTGCTGGCGGCACGAAACCACGCAAGTCGAGCAGCGGTCGCTAGAACAGTGGTTTCTAAAGATCACGGCGTACGCCGATGAACTCCTGCGCGCCATCGATGAAAAGCTCGAAGGACACTGGCCCGATCGCGTGCTGTCGATGCAGCGCAACTGGATCGGCAAATCGGTCGGCTCGGAGATCGATTTCAAACTGGAGAATACCGGTGAACCTATTCGCGTGTTCACCACTCGTGTCGACACGATTTACGGCGCGACCTGTGTGATCCTGGCGCCGGAGCATCCCTTAACTGCCAAGCTGCTTGATGAGGCGGGGCGTGCGCGCGCCAAACAGATGATCGACAGCCGGGCCAGCAAGGGTCCCGGCGACATCGATAAAGACGGCCACTTCACGGGGCATTACGCCATCAATCCCTACAGCGGCGAAAAGGTTCCGATCTGGATCGGCAACTTCGTGCTAATGGGCTATGGCACGGGTGCGATCATGGCGGTCCCGGCGCACGACGAGCGCGATTTCGAGTTCTGCACGACGTATGGGATTCCGATTCGGCCGGTGATTCGTCCGGTGAACGGCGCGCTCGACGAAAATCCGAAAGCCGCTCTCACCGAGGACGGCGTCGTCGAGCGATCCGGCGAGTTTTCCGGTCTGCCCAGCGCCGAAGCGCGCGCCCGCATGAATAAGAAAGCCGAGAGTGAAAGTTTCGGTAAAGCCGCGGTTACCTATCGCATCAAGGACTGGGGAATTTCACGGCAACGTTACTGGGGCACGCCGATTCCGGTGATCCACTGTCCCAAGGATGGCGTGGTTCCGGTCCCTGAAAAGGATCTGCCGGTAATCCTACCGGTGGACGTGCAACTCACCGGCAAAGGGCGGTCGCCGCTAGCCGACGTGGCTTCGTTTGTGAACGTGAAGTGTCCCAAGTGCGGCGGCGACGCCCGGCGAGAATCCGACACCATGGACACCTTCGTCGATTCGTCCTGGTATTTTTATCGCTACTGCGATCCGAAGAATTCGCAGGCCCCGTTCGATTCGAAGAAGATCGCGTACTGGTTTCCCATCGATCAATACATCGGCGGCGTGGAACACGCAATCTTGCACCTGATCTACTCACGTTTCTTTACCAAGGTCATGCGCGATATCGGCGTCATCTCGAACGATGAGCCCGCGGCCCGCCTGTTCACCCAAGGCATGGTAATCAAGGACGGCGCGAAGATGTCCAAGAACAAGGGCAACGTGGTTAGCGCCGACGAAATGATCGACCGTTTTGGCGCGGACACTGGCCGCGTGTTCGAGCTGTTCGCGGCGCCTCCCGAGAAGGACATGGACTGGACCGATGCGGGCGCGGAAGGATCTTATCGCTTCCTGAGCCGCGTCTTTCGTTTCGTCGTTCGCAACGCGGGACGGCGTCCCGAGGGAGATCCGCTTGCGGACCGGCGTGCGCTCCGCAAGCTGCACCAGACCATCCGCAAGGTTACTGAGGATTTCGATAATCGCTGGCACTTCAATACATCGATTGCCGCGCTGATGGAGTTAATCAACACCCTGTACGAGGAAGAGGCGGGATTGTCGGGTGGAGCGCTGCATCAGATTCTGCCATCGTTGGCGCTACTGCTGGGACCGTTTGCGCCGTATCTCGCCGAGGAACTGTGGGAGCAGCTCGGCCACCAGGGTCCTGTGTTCCGGCAGCCCTGGCCGACGTACGATGAGACCCTCGCCAAAGAGGATGCCGCCGACATCGTGTTACAAGTTAACGGCAAAGTTCGCGGACGCTTGTCGGTACCCTTCGGAACTCCGGAGGACCAGTTGAAGAAGCTTGCGCTGGCTGATCCCAAAGTGCAGCCTTCCATCGAGGGCAAGCAAGTGGTGAAGGTGATCGTAGTGCCGGATAAGCTGGTCAACATCGTCGTCAAGTGAGCAGCTTGCGCAACTCGCCTTGAAACTTCGGGTCCAGACGCAGGGTGATGCCTAGTTCTTCCGAGGCTTTCCCACGGTCACCGCTCCTGAAATAAGCTGCGCCCAAAGAATCGTGCGCTTCCACCGACTCCGGATGAAGTTCGATCGCGCGTTTCAACCAGGCTATTGCTCCTTCACTATGCCCCAAGTTCGAAAGTGCGTATCCAAGATTCACGAGCGCGCACACGTTGTCCGGCATCAGCTCAAGCATCTTCCTATACTCATGAACCGCAGATTCGTAGTCCCCCAACTCCTGCAGAGCAAAACCTGCGTGCAAATATCCGTCAGGACAATTGGGGTCTGAGCGTATTGCTTCTCTCGCTTTCTCGAGCGCTTCATCAGACCTCCCAAGCCGGTTGAAACACTGCCACGTTCGCTTGAGCAATTGCATTATTCGGGGCGAGACGCTCGATTTCGCGGCAGGCGTCCAGAGCCTCACGCCAGCGTCCCAGTCGCTCGTATTCTAGCGACAAGCTTCCGTACGCCTCCTTGCTGGTGGGATTGCACGCAATGGCGCGTTTCCAGGTCTCGATGGCCGATTGGCTTCGGCCGGACTGCGAGTAAGCGATGGCTAAATTCACGAGGACTGTGAAATCGCCGGGTGTGATTTCGAGAACCTTCTCATACTCGCTGATTTCGTCGTCGACACGGCCGAGTTCACCGTAGGCCAAGCCAAGATTGAAATGAGTATCCGCTTCGTCAGGCCGGAAATGAAGCGCACGACGGTAGGCGTCGACAGCTTTGTCAAGCTGCTTCATTTTGGCGAAGGTCACGCCCAACGCGTGATGTGTATACGGACACGCCGCATCTGTCTTAAGGACTTCCTGCAATTCCTTTACGGATTCCTCTGTGCGCCCGAGTTCGCGGTAGACGATTCCCAATCTGTGGCGCCAAGCTGCTTCATCCGGCACCAGCCCAACAGTACGCTTTAATGGCTCGAGGGCTTCCGCGTACTGGCCGAGATCCACGAGCCATCCACCCAGGTGACCCTCCCAGAACCCTAAGTCCTTGTCTTTCCAGTTGGGGCTGATACGGAGTAACCTCCGAACGTCGTGAACCGCTTCTTGTGTTCGACCAACATTTGCGAGAGCCAGAGCACGATAACCACGGGCCGTTGCGTAGTTGGGGCTCTTTTGTAATATCTGATCGCACTTCTCGAGCATCGATTGGTAGTTCTCCCGGAGGTACAGACACCAGGCAATCTTAAGCGCTGTGTGAAGATTCCCGGGCTCCTGCTCGGCCGCCCTTTGAAAGTTCGCCAGGGCCCAGGCTACACGCTTCAACTTCAAGGCAATGCGACCCAGGAAGCGAAATAATCTGGCTTTCAGCCAACGCGTCAAGAGTACTCCTGATAGATCGAACTACGAGAAAGATCAAACACTGAGATCGGCATATGGAGGCTGGTTCCGTAGCGTACATATCATCGTGGTGCTGGATAATCTGGTCAACATCGTCGAGACCACACCTACCGCAGAATAGTTGCTATCGAGGCGTGTGATTTTGATCGCGCCGGCTCCGCAAAGCGCCTATGTATCGCCGTGATATTGTGAAGCCATGGCCTCGCGGACGCTGATCTCCGTCGAAGAGTACCTCAGGACGAGTTACCGCCCTGATTGCGACTACGTCGACGGGGAGGTCCTCGAAAGAAACATGGGCGAAAAGAGCCATGCCAAACTTCAGAAGGCCATCTTGTTATTCCTGAGCGCTCGAGAGAAGGAACTGGGTATCTGGGTAATCCAGGAACAGCGCGTGCAGGTGTCTGCGAGGCGTTTTCGCATCCCGGACGTATGCGTAACCTTAGGCGAGCCGAATGAAGAGATTCTCCACCAGCCGCCCTTCATTTGCATCGAGATTCTCTCTCCCGAAGACCGCTGGCCCCGCATTCAACAGCGCATCGACGACTACCTTGCCATGGGAGTGCCTTACGTTTGGGTACTGGATCCAAGTACTAAGACGGCCTACTCGGCCACCCCCGCGGAACGAACCCAACAAGTTACCGCCGGCGTCCTCAAGACTCTGAACCCTTCTGTCGAACTTCCTCCTAGCGAGATCTTTTCCTAAACCAACAAGGTCAGAAATTCGACCCTGTAGAATGGAACTAGGGTGCCCATAGCAATCCAGGCCGTCGACCTCTCTAAGGTCTACCGATCGGGCGAGTCCGATCTCGTCATTTTCGAGGCGCTGAACCTCGAAGTGGCCGAAGGCGAGCAGGTAGCGCTGGTGGGCGAGTCTGGCACAGGCAAGAGTACGCTGCTGCATTTGCTTGGAGGTCTGGACACGCCAACGAAGGGTGCGATATACTTCGGGCAGAATAACATATGCCGGCTTCCGGCGGACGAACTGGCGAAGTTCCGCAACCGGGAATTGGGTTTTGTCTGGCAGATTCAGTCTCTTCTGGCCGAATTCACGGCCGTGGAGAATGTGATGATGCCGCTGCTGATACGGGGTCAAGCTAGAGAAGAAGCGGAACCAGTCGCATTAGCGAGGTTGAATGAGGTTGGCTTGCGAAACCGCGCTGAGCATCGCGCGGGTGAGCTTTCGGGCGGAGAGCAGCAGCGAGTCGTTCTGGCCCGCGCGCTGGTCGGCGACCCTCGCGTCCTTTTGGCCGACGAACCTACCGGCAATCTCGACTTCCGGACCGGCGAGATGATCATGGATCTGCTCCAGGATCTGCATCGGTCCCGGCAGTTAACGTCGCTGCATGTCACTCACAATTTGAATTTCGCACGCCGCGCGGACCGGACATTGACTCTGGAACGCGGGCACTTGGCGTCCCTGGGAGTCCACAACCAGGAAGCTCCGGAACAAGGCAGGAACTATGTTTGAACGTTATACCGAAAAAGCCCGGCGAGTCATCTTCTTCGCCCGTTACGAGGCCAGCCAGTTCGGCAGCCCCTGTATCGAGACGGAGCATTTGCTGCTGGGTCTGCTGCGGGAAGACAAGGTTCTCACCAATCGCTTTTTGCGCTCGAGCGCGGCAGTGGAATCGATTCGCAAACAGATCGAGGCGCAAACCACCTTGCGAGAAAAGGTGTCGACTTCCGTCGATCTTCCTCTCAGCCATGAATGCAAGCGCGTGCTTGCCTATGGCGCGGAGGAAGCCGAACGGCTCAACCACAAGCACATTGGAACAGAGCATCTCCTTCTCGGGCTCCTGCGCGAAGAAAAATCGTTCGCGGCGGATATTTTGCACGAGCGCGGCCTGCGCCTGACGCAGGTTCGCGAAGAGATCGCTCGGTCGAGCTCGGAGAAAATGTCTTCCAATCGCCCCAAGGAAAGCTCTTTACTGAGCGAATTCAGCCGCGACCTGACCCAGGCCGCGATGGACGGTCTGCTCGACCCCCTGGTCGGGCGGGACTACGAACTTGAGCGCGTGACGCAGATCCTGTGCCGACGCACCAAAAACAATCCGGTGCTGATCGGCGAGCCGGGCGTGGGCAAGACTGCCATCGTCGAAGGCTTGGCTCAGCGCATTGCAGACGGCGACGTTCCGTCGTTCTTGTCGGATAAGCGGATCCTGGCTCTGGATCTTTCGCTGATCGTCGCGGGCACGAAGTACCGCGGGCAGTTCGAAGAGCGGCTCAAGACCATCATGAAGGAGTTGATGGAGCATCAGAACGCCATCATCTTCATCGATGAGTTGCACACCTTGGTTGGCGCAGGATCGGCCGAAGGCTCGCTCGACGCCGCAAATATCCTGAAGCCGGCGCTATCGCGTGGTGAAATCCAGTGCATTGGTGCGACCACCCCGGCCGAGTACCGCAAGTCCATCGAGAAAGATCGTTCGCTCGAACGCCGCTTCCAGGCCGTAAAGGTTCCTCCGCCCAATGAAGAGGACGCCACCCGAATCCTGTTCGGCATCAAAGAACGCTACGAGAAATTCCACGCGGTGGCTTATACCGATGAAGCCATCGAGAACGCTGTCCACGCCTCCACGCGATTTATTCCGGATCGTTTCCTGCCGGATAAGGCCATCGATCTTATTGACGAAGCTGGTGCGCGCGTAAAACTGCGCCAGACGACGCTGCCGGGCGAGGTGGCTGACATTCAGAAGAGTATCAAGTTCATTGTGCATCGCATGGAAAATGCCATCGCGAATCACGAGTTCGAAAAGGCTCGTTTCTACTCTGACGAGGAACGCAAGAAGCGCGAAGATCTGCGCGTCCTGCGCGAGAAATATAACCTGGACGACACTTCGACCGGCGTCGTGACCAAAGACGATATCGATGACGTGGTCGCCCGCTGGACCGGCATCCCCATGACGGCGATTCGCGAGGAGGAAGTCTCCAAGCTCCTGCGGATCGAGGAAGAACTGCATACCCGCATCATTAGCCAGGAAAAAGCCATCTCCGCGCTGTCGCGGGCTATTCGACGGTCGCGCGCGGGGCTGAAGTCGCCGAAGCGCCCGGCTGGATCGTTCCTGTTCCTGGGACCCACCGGCGTCGGCAAAACGGAAGTCGCGCGGGCTCTGGCCGAGTTTCTGTTTGGCAGCGAAAAATCGCTCATCCGCTTCGATATGTCCGAGTTCATGGAAAAACACTCGGTATCGAAGCTGATCGGCTCGCCTCCCGGATACGTGGGTTATGAAGAGGGCGGGCAGCTCACCGAGCGCGTCAAGCGCGCTCCCTACTCCATCATCCTGCTGGATGAAATCGAAAAAGCGCACCCGGATGTCTACAACATCCTGCTGCAGGTGTTTGAAGACGGCCAGTTGACCGATGGACTCGGCAACACGGTGGACTTCAAGAACACCATCATCATCATGACTTCAAACCTGGGCGCGCGCTTCCTTGAGAAGCGCAATCCCATGGGCTTCTCCGCGGCCGGCGGCCTGCCTGCGAAAGTGGAGGATCAGGTGATGACGGAGGTCAAGAAGGCCTTCAATCCCGAATTCCTGAACCGCCTGGACGAGATCATACTCTTCACTTCGCTTTCGGACGACGATCTGTTG
>JAICXC010000124.1 GCA_025980665.1 Bryobacteraceae bacterium | reverse complement strand
CCGTGGTCGGCAGAAGCTG
This sequence comes from Bryobacteraceae bacterium, assembly GCA_025980665.1. Lineage (GTDB taxonomy): Bacteria > Acidobacteriota > Terriglobia > Bryobacterales > Bryobacteraceae > Palsa-187. The sequence continues at coordinate 14,485 of JAICXC010000124.1, read as the reverse complement.
ACCGAGTTCCGCGATCCCGGGATTGCCTGGCGCGCCGTAAATCTGATGACCTTCTTGCGCCAGACGCCATGCAATCGCATGTTCGCGGCCCCCGCTACCGATGATAAGAATTTTCACGAGACGAGAATCTTCACGGGAACTGCCAGTTTACCGCGGCAAGATAGAATGTAGCTAACGTGTCGAAGCCATATCAAGTGATCGTCGTCGGAGCCGGACACGCCGGCTGCGAAGCGGCGCGCGCCTGCGCTCGTCTGGGCTTGCGCACGGCGATGATCACCATGAACCTAGATCTGATTGCGCAGATGTCATGCAATCCAGCGGTGGGCGGTATCGCCAAGGGGCATCTGGTACGGGAGATCGATGCTCTCGGCGGCGTGATGGGCGAGGTCACCGACGCTGTCGGCATTCAGTTCCGCTTGCTCAATACCAGTCGCGGGCCGGCGGTATGGTCGCCGCGTGCCCAGTGCGACAAGAAGCTATATCGCTTAAAGATGCGCGAAGTTCTGGAGAATGAACTGAATCTGCGGATCATTCAGGCCGAGGTGGCTCGCCTGGTGATCGCGGGTCTGGAGAAAAGTTCCGCGCGGCGCGTCACAGGTGTCGAGCTGCGGGACGGTCGCGTGCTGGACGCGGAAGCGGTGGTGATCACCACCGGAACCTTCCTGAACGGGCTGGCGCATGTGGGCGAGCAGACGTATAGCTGCGGCCGCAGCGGCGAGGCATCATCGAATTTGCTGGGCGATCATCTTCGGTCGCTTGGTCTTGATTGGAAACGCCTGAAGACCGGCACTCCGCCCCGCTTGGACGGCAGGACGATTGAGTGGTCCCGGTTTGAGCCTCAGCACGGCGATCCGGAGCCGACGCCTTTTTCGTTTCTTACTACAAAGATAGTACGCGAGCAAGTTCCTTGTCATATTGCCTTCACGACCGATGAAACTCATTCGATTCTTAGAGATAGCATCAAGAGATCGCCTCTTTATAGCGGGCAGATCGAGGGCATCGGCCCGCGGTATTGCCCCTCCATTGAAGACAAGGTTGTCAAGTTCCCGGATAAGACGCGTCATCAATTGTTCCTGGAACCCGAGGGGCTAGACACCTACGAGGTTTACGTTAACGGCATGTCGACCAGCATGCCAATCGACGTTCAGACGAAGATGCTTGCTTCGGTGCCGGGCCTCGAGAATGCCGAGATGATCCGGCCGGGCTACGCTATCGAGTACGATGCGATCGATCCGCGAGAGCTGAAGCATACGCTTGAGCTCAAGAATATCGATGGGCTTTTTCTGGCTGGACAGATCAATGGCACCTCCGGATACGAGGAGGCAGCCTGCCAGGGGTTGATTGCCGGTTTGAATGCCGCTGCTAGGTTAGGCAGATCCGATCCCTTGATCGTCGAGCGAACCGAAGGCTATATCGGCATCCTCGTGAGCGACCTGATTACGAAAGGCGCCGACGAGCCGTACCGTATGTTCACATCGCGGGCAGAATTCAGATTGCACCTGCGCATCGACAACGCGGATGAACGACTTACACCGCTTGGGCGCCGTTGCGGGCTGGTAACCGATGACCGCTGGGAAATCCATAACAAGAAGCAAGCTCAGAAGCTCCAATTGCGGCATATCCTCGAAACGCGTCCGGCGCTTGGGGATTGGTTGCGCCGACCGGATAGCAAAATCGCCAATGTTCCCGGCCTTCCGGCGAATGATTGGGTCCACGGAGTGCTGCAAACAGTGGAGACGGAGTTCAAGTACGCGGGCTACATCGCGCAGCAACAGAAGCTCGTCGCTCGCCTACAGGGCGCGGAATCGCGTCGGATTCCGGCCGAGTTCACGTATCGCGGCGTGCCCGGCCTGTCCAATGAGGCGTCCGAGAAGTTAGGTCGCGTACGGCCGGAAACCTTGGGGCAAGCCAGCCGCATCCCAGGAATCACGCCAGCCGCGATTGCAGTGCTTGATGTTTACCTTAGCCTCCAGCAATAGCCAATGTTCCGTGAGCTTTTGGTTCGGGAGTTCGCACCGTATGGCTCGCTCACCCTTAGTCAGATCGACGCTCTCGAAGCCCACTATAAGCTGCTCACTCAATGGAATGCGCGGCTCAATCTTACACGAATTGAATCGATCGAGGACGCCGTCCGGTTGCACTACTGCGAATCGTTGTTCGTAGGAACGAAACTCCCGGCAGGACCGCTCCGGATCGTCGACGTGGGTTCGGGCGCCGGCTTCCCCGGAATTCCCATCGCGATCCTGCGTCCAGAATGCTCGATAACGCTAATAGAATCCCATCAGCGAAAGGGCGTTTTTCTGCGTGAAACAAGCCGGAATCTAGAGAACGTAACTGTAGTGACAGACCGCGCAGAAAATCTTAAGACCGAATATGACTGCCTCGTTTCGCGGGCCGTTTCGCCGAAAGATCTTCTTAAGCTGAAGTTGGCAAACAACTTGGCGCTGTTGGTCGGCAGCGAAGAAATCCCAGGTTGTGACCGCTCGGAGCCGATTCCGTGGGGAGCAGGTCGCTACCTCGTGTTCCACGTGAAACACCCGTGATAAGATTCTGAAGACATGGCCAAAGTAATCGCCATCTCGAACCAGAAGGGCGGCGTCGGCAAAACAACCACCGCCGTGAACCTGGCCGCGTCCTTAGCTGCCAACGATCTGCGCGTTCTGCTGCTTGATTGTGACCCGCAAGGCAATTCCACCAGCGGCTTGGGGATCGATAAGACGCCTGAGATCAAAACGCTCTACGATGCACTACTGGGGGGAATGGATATTTCCCAAACGATTCAGCCCACACACTGTGATGGACTCGATCTCATTCCGGCCGACAAGAACCTGGTGGCTGCGAATCTGGACTTGGTTGATCTTCCTAATCGCGAGCATCGACTTCAGGAGATCATCCAAACAATCCGAGACCGCTATGACTACATCCTTGTAGACTGCCCGCCCGCGCTGGATTTGCTGACGCTAAATGCTTTAGTGGCAGCGGACTCTGTCCTCATTCCGATCCAATGCGAATTCTTCGCGCTGGAAGGAATTTCGCAATTGATGGACACCGTGGATCGCGTCCGAGAGTCGTTTTCCCGCCCGCTTCAGATCGAGGGGATCCTGCTGACCATGTACGACGAGCGCACAAATCTCGCTCGGCAAGTGGCGGATGATTTGAAAGACTTCTTTACTGATCAAGTACTTACAACCGTCATTCCGCGTAGCATTCGGTTAGCGGAAGCGCCTAGCTACGGCAAGCCGATTCTGATGTACGACCCTCGTTCTCGGGGGGCCGAGAGCTATATAAAACTCGCGAAGGAGATTCTGGCGAATGAACAGCGCCGACGACAAGCCACGCAAAGCGCTGGGTAAGGGACTTTCCGCTCTCCTCCCCGGCCGTGGGCAAACGGGCCCAACCTCTGCGGCGGCGGCACCCGCACCCACGACCACTGTGGCAAAGCCTAGCACGCTGCCGCTGGGCCTGATCCAGCCGAATCCAATGCAGCCGCGAACGTCGTTCAACTCAGACGGACTCGAAGAGCTGGCCGCCTCCATCCGAGCCAACGGGATTATTCAACCGATCATCGTGCGCCGTATGGGCGATAGTTACCAGATCGTGGCCGGCGAACGCCGCTGGCGGGCGGCGCGAATCGCTGAGCTCGAGGACGTGCCCGTAGTGATCCAGGATGTCGCCGATCGCGCCATGCTGGAAATTGCGCTCATTGAGAACATCCAGCGCGAGGATCTGAACCCGATTGAAACCGCGCATGCCTTCGAGCGGCTCGGCCGGGATCTGGGGCTGTCACAGGAAGAAATTGGCCGGCGCACCGGCAAGGACCGGACGTCCATCGCGAACATTGTTCGTCTTCTGAAGCTGCCGAAGGAAGTTCAGCTTCTGGTCGCGGAACGGCGTTTATCGATGGGGCACGCGCGGGCGATCCTTGGATTGCCCACGGCAGATGAGCAGATTCAATTAGCGGAAAAAGCCGTGGCCTTAGGGCTTTCCGTGCGACAAGTGGAAACCCAGGTCCAGGAAATGACCGCTGACCGGGGCAAGCCGGCGTCTGGCTCGCGCAAAGAGGCGGCGCAGGATCCGAACGTGCGGGCTGCGGCGGATGAACTCGAGCGGGCGCTAGGAACGCGGGTCCGGATTGTCGAACTGAGCGAGCAGCGCGGCCGCATCGAAATCGAATATTACTCGCAAGCCGATCTGGACCGGCTGTATCAGCAGATTGTGGGGGGGAAGTAGTGGTGCCGGCGGCTGGATTCGAACCAGCTACCTACGGATTATGAGACCGTCGCTCTAACCAACTGAGCTACGCCGGCGCTGCTACCAGCGTAAGGATCGCCGCTGGAAGCTGTCAAGTTTGGACTACAATTTCTCTAGTGTCTTCTCCGGCTGTCCAATTCTCTAACGTTTCGAAAAGTTACTCGATCTACGCGGCTCCGCGGGATCGATTGAAGGAACTCGCGACGTTTCAAACACGCCGGTTTCACACCGAATTCTGGGCTTTGCGCGATGTGAGCTTCGAAGTCCAGCGCGGGGAAACCTTCTGCGTCGTCGGCGAAAACGGTTCGGGCAAAAGCACATTGCTCCAGATCTGCGCCGGAATTCTCGCGCCTAGCAGTGGGACGGCGATCGCTCATGGGCGTGTCGCGGCGCTCCTCGAGCTGGGTTCGGGCTTCAATCCAGAGTTTTCGGGCAAAGACAACGTATATCTCAATGGAGCGATTCTCGGTCTCTCGAACAAGGAGATGGATCGCCGGTTCCCGGACATCGAAGCGTTCGCTGAGATTGGAGACTTTATTCGCCAGCCGGTAAAGACTTATTCGAGTGGAATGGCCGTCCGGCTGGCGTTTGCGGTTGCAATCCACGTCGATCCGGAAATATTACTAGTGGATGAAGCGCTCGCTGTGGGGGACGTCTATTTCCGTCAGCGCTGCATGCGCAAAGTGCACGAACTCCGTCAGCGCGGCGTCACCATTCTGTTCGTCTCGCACGCCACTGGCGACGTAAAGGCGCTGGGCGATCGAGCTATGTGGCTGGAAAAGGGCGTGGTTAAAGCTCTCGGAAGGACTGACTTAGTTGTGGCTCAATACCTCGCCGCGATGTCTGAGAAGGACCGCGTATATCAGACGCATGAATTTCCTTTGGCGGAAGCACGCAGTCTCCAAGCGCCGGAGGAAGTTGTCGAGGAGATCCCTAATGTTGATCACCGTTTTGGCGACAGCAAAGCGCAAATCTTGGGCATAACAGTGCTGGATGCAGAGGGCGCGCGCGTTTCCTCGCTCAAGCCAAATTCTACAATTGTAGTAAGAATTAGCGTACGGGCGAAAGAAAATCTCGACCGTCCCATCGTCGGCTTCATGTTCCGCAATCATCTGGGTGTCGACTTTGCGGGCACCAATACCGCTCGCGAGCGTCAGGATCTTCCGCCGATGATCGCTGGCGACGTTTGCACCGTCGATTTTTACCTGGATTTGCCCGCGTTGTATGCATCGTCGTTCTCCTTCTCGCCCGCGATCGCGAATGGATCCTTGGAACACTACTCCATGTGCGACTGGATCGATAATGCCGTCGTCTTGCAGATGGAGAGATCGAGCCAGCCAATGTATGGACAGTTCCATCTGGATTGCCGGGTCAAAGTGAACACCAAAGTGGGCAGCGGCGTGGTGACTCCGTGAGTGAATTCACGGGAGAACGCGTCATTCCCGGCCAGGTCAATGACGATCTGTGGGGGGAGCACGTCGCTCGCTACGCATTAGCAACGCGCTTCGCAGTGGGATGCCGCGTTCTCGACCTCGGTTGCGGTACTGGCTACGGAACCGCTGATCTCGCACGGGTCGCGTCTTCAGCTCTAGGAGTCGATCTTGCACCAGAAGCGATCGACTACGCCGATCGCCATTTTCCATCCGCGCGATTTCTTCAGTGCTCGGCCAGCGCGGTACCGTTTCCGCCTGGCTCTTTCGATCTGGTCACGGCCTTCGAAGTCATCGAACATCTTCAAGACTGGCGGGCTCTGTTAGCCGAGGCCCACCGAGTCCTTGAACCTGACGGCTTGCTGATTGTATCGACGCCTAATAAGCGCTACTACGCGGAAACCCGAGCCAAGTCCGGTCCGAATCCGTTCCACGAGCACGAATTCGAATTCGCAGAGTTCCGCACGGCGCTGGGTGAATTCTTCCCGCACGTGCAGATTCTATTTCAAGACCGCGTAGAGGCGTTCGCGTTCTACGATGGAATGCAAGCGCCCGGAACAGAGGCCGAGCTAGGGCGCCCATCCGGAGATCCGGAAACGGCGAACTTCTTCATCGGCATTTGCTCCTGCGCGCCAATTCTACCTTTTTCTAACTTTCTTTACGCCCCGCGGGCCGCGAATCTCTTGCGGGAACGCGAAGAACATATCCGCCTGCTGGAGCAAGAACTCGGGCAGGTCCGCATTTGGCTTCAAGAAACTGCGGCGGATCGCGACCATCTCCAAAAACAACTCGAATCCGAACAGACCCGCGCGCTTCAAATCATCACTGAGCTCAATGAAGAAAACCGGCGCAAGACCGATTGGGCGCTTGAGATTGAGCAGCGTCTCACTGCCGAGGTCGAACAACGGACCAAGCAGCTAACGGACACCGTCCGTTTGCTTGACACCGCCGAGGCCACCGTAGTCGAGCGTACGGAGTGGGCGCGACGCCTTGACGCACAGTTGCAAGAAGCGACCGTGCAGCTCGAAATGGTCCGCCAATCCCGATGGCTGAAGCTAGGGCGCCAATTGGGGCTCGGACCGCAGTTCAAGGAAGCGCCTGCCAAGGAAGCCCCATTTAAGGAAACGGTGTAATGAAGCGTTTCCTGGCCAGCGCCTGGAAATTGCTCCGGGGCCTGCCTCTCGTCCTTCTTTCCCCGATCCTGCTGCTGCTCGCCGCATTAGTGCTGCTGGTATGCGACGTTTTATCCTTGTTGACGCCACGCAAGAAATTACCGCAAGACACGGTTCCCAACACTCGCGCCGCGAGCGTAGTGATTCCTAACTGGAATGGCCGCGATCTTCTCGTCAAATACCTGCCGTCCGTCATTGATGCGCTTTCAGACTCGCCGCAAAACGAAATCATCGTCGTCGACAACGGCTCCGATGACGGCAGCGCACAGTTTGTACGCGAACACTTTCCTCAAGTTCGAGTGCTAGCCCTCGAACACAACCTGGGATTCGGCGGCGGCTCAAACGCCGGGTTCGAGGCGGCGATCAATGACATCGTGGTTCTGCTCAACAGCGACATGCGCGTGGAGCGCGATTTCCTGCAGCCGCTACTGAACGGTTTCGACGACGATAAAACCTTCGCTGTCTCCTGCCAGATCTTCTTTACTGATCCCAATAGAGTGCGTGAAGAGAGTGGACTAACCGAGGGATGGTGGTCACAAGGCGGGCTCCGCGTACGGCACCGCATTGAGCCAGAGATCCGCCAACTCTATCCCTGTTTCTATGGCGGGGGCGGCTCGTGCGCTTTCGATCGCAAAAAGTTTCTGGAGCTGGGCGGCTTCGACGAACTGCTCAAACCGTTCTATCTCGAAGACACCGACCTAGGCTATCTCGCGTGGAAACGCGGCTGGAAAGTTCTGTACCAGCCCGCCAGCGTGGTCTACCACGAACATCGTGGCACCATCGGCAAACGTTTTTCGGAAGCCTATATCCAGTCGGTGCTCAAGAAAAACTTTTTGTTGTTCACTTGGAAAAACATCCACGATTGGCGCTGGCTCGGTTCGCACTTTCTCTACACGTGGGGCGGCGCGACTCTAAGCTGGCTCGCCGGCGACTCTCCGGAGCGTCCGAGCTTTTCGGGAATCCTGCGAGCATTTCTGGCTCTCCCGCGTGCGCTCGTCTCGCGCGTGCGAGCCCGCCGCCTCGCGATCGTCTCAGACCAGCAAGCGTTCCAGCGACCCCTCGGAGGCCACTATCGAGATACCTTCGTGCCGCTCCGCCGCGATCCTTCGCGTCTGGCGGTTTTGTTTGTGGCTCCCTACCCAATTTGTCCCCCGATCCATGGCGGCGGCGTGTTCATGTACCAAACCGTGCACGAATTGGCCCGGTTGTGCGACCTCCACTTGATTGTTTTGCTGGATCACGAACGCGAGCGGGCAGCACACGCGGAACTGGACAACATTTGCGCATCCACGGAGTATGTCGTCCGGCTGACTGGACGCCCGAGGGCACTAGGATCGCCGGAGCCGCACGCACCTCGGGAATTCCGCAACCGGGACTTGGCCTGGCTGATCCACCGCCAGATTTACACCCGATCGATCGACGTTCTGCAGCTCGAGTATATGGTCATGGGGCAATACGCCGGGCAGTATTGCCACATTCCCAGCATCCTTTTCGAACACGATGTTTACTTCCAATCCATTGCGCGGCGGCTTCCCTACATGAACAGCGTGATCGAGCGGACGGTTTCGCGCTGGGAATATCTGCGGGCGATTCGCTACGAATTAAAACTGCTGCCTCGGCTCGACCGCATTCAGGTTTGCAGCCGCGATAACGCCGAATATCTGCGGTCTTTTCTTCCTCAACTGACCGGCCGCGTAGATGACGCATTTCGCGCCGGGATCGACACGTCCGGTTATGAATTCCGTCCCTCCGGACGCGAACCGTACACGCTGCTGTTTCTGGGCAGCTTTCGGCATATGCCCAACGTGGAAGCGCTGCAGTGGTTCCTGCAAGAGGTTTTTCCGCGAATCCGTAAAGAAGAGTCCCGGGCGAGGCTGGTGATTGTGGGGTCCGATCCGCCCCCGCGGCACTCCTTGCGGGAATCCGAGGCGATCGAGATGATCGGCTTCGTGGAGGATGTCCGCGAGCCGCTCATGCGCTACTCCGTGTTCGTCTGCCCCATCCTGGCGGGTTCGGGAGTGCGCGTGAAACTACTCGAGGCATTCGCCGCGGGAATCCCGGTGGTTTCGACGCGTATGGGCGCGGAGGGACTGGCCGATAAAGATGGCGACATCTGCGCGTTGGCCGATGATCCGGCGTCGTTCGCCGCGCACGTGGTTCACCTGCTGCGCCATCCCGAGGAAGCTGAAGCACTGGCTCGGCGCGCGCGGGCCGAAGTCGTCGCCAAGCGCGATATGCGGGTGATTACGCAACGGCTGCTGGAGTGCTATCGCGCGGAAGTGGGAAGGATGCGACAGGACCAAACCACGACAGCTCCTGACATGGTCAAGAGCCAGGTATCCTGACGAAGCTCAGCGCGGTTCTACTTAGTGGTATTCGCTTTCGCCAACCGCTCCACGATCTTCTTCGCCACATGCCTCAGATCCTCGGGATCGGTGCTTTTCTGCCGCTCGAAGGTGCTCCAAAGCACGTCCCGGCTGGTCCGGTTCACTAAAAAAACCAGACCGCGGCTGCTGGAGAGCGTCCGCATGCCCGGCCGGGCCGAATTGGCGGCGCTGGACTTATCTTTGTCCTTGTCGGACTTGTCGGCTTCGACTGGAGCGCCATAGAGCTCAGTGAGACTGTCCTCCAGGCGCGTCCCAATTCCATCGGTCAAGATTGCGTCGGCCTTTTTCGGATCCGTAACCACCTGGAGAATTCCACTGGAAGAGAGTTGTAACGCCAGGTATTGGTCGAGACCACCCGCCATGGGAAGCACGTATACCGTCTTCACTCCGAAGATCTCGCCGCGCGCAGTCGAAAGCGGGAGTAAGGCGCAGAGCGCGCCCATTCCGAAGCACAAGGCCATGTTGGTGAGCCACTTCATGTCCCCCATCATACCCGACAAGCCGGTCAAGCTATGCTGGTGAAACGGTCGAATGTATAAGGGACAAACCATCACGGTAATCATGCCGTGTTTGAACGAGGAACAGGGCGTCGAGCAGGTATTGATCCGCATGCCGGAGTTTGTCGACCAAGTGCTGGTCGTCGATAATGGCTCGACGGACCGGACGTCGGAAGTCGCCGCCAGATACGGAGCGCAGGTGATCCGGGAAGATGCGCGTGGATATGGCAGGAGTTACAAAACCGGCTTGGCGGCGGCTTGCGGCGATATTGTCATCACACTCGATGGCGACCACAGCTATCCGCCTGACGCGATCTCCTATCTGCTCGAAGCCTTCATCCATCTGAAGGTCGATTTTCTGAACGCTTCCCGTTTCCCGGTGCGGGACGGGTCGGCCATGAGCTTTAAACACTGGGTCGGCAATCTGATGTTGTCGCTGGCGATGTCCGTTTTGTACCTGACTTGGGTTCGCGATTCGCAGTCGGGAATGTGGGTATTCCACAGGTCGATTCTCGCCAAAATGAAACTGGAATCGGATGGGATGGCATTTTCCGAGGAGATTAAGATTGAAGCGCTAAAGCTGAATCGGCATCGCTTCGCGGAGCTATCGATTCTATACAGCTCGCGGTTGGGCGAGATCAAACTCAATCCTTGGCGCGACGGACTATACAATCTCTGGTTCCTGGTTAAGAAGCGGTTCTCATGAAGGTGGCCGCCGTAGTTCCTCACTGGAACCGGAGGGATCTTCTTCAGACGCTGCTGGCGAATCTCGCGAAGCAAACACGGCCGTTCGATGAGATCATCGTGGTCGACAACGGTTCCACGGACGATTCCGCCGTGGTGGCTGCACAGGCAGGTGCGAACGTGATCCGCCTGGAGCGCAATCTGGGTTTCGCCGCGGCGGTAAATCGCGGAATCGAAGCTTCCCACGCCGATTGGATCGCCATCCTGAACAACGATGTGACCCTCGCAGCCGATTGGTTGGCGACGCTGCTCGCAACAGTCGAAAAAGACGTGAAAAACGGTAATGCGTGGTTTGCCACCGGAAAAACGCTCCGCGCCAGCGACCCCTCCCGTATCGACGGGGCATTTGATGCAATTTCGCGAGGCGCCTGCGCCTGCCGCTGTGGCTCGGGAAAGCCCGATGGGCCGTTCTGGGATCAATCTCGCCGGATCAGAATGGCGCCCATGACCGCAGCCCTGTTCCAGCGACCTCTATTCGAAGAAATCGGTTTTTTGGATGAAAGCTTCGAGTCCTATCTCGAGGACGCCGATTTCGGCCTGAGGTGCGCAATCGCCGGTTGCTGGGGTGTCTATGTACCGACGGCCCTTGCATACCACCAGGGAAGTTCGACATGGGGACAGTGGAATAAATACTCGGTAAGGCTGATTGCCCGTAATCAGGTCTTATTGACAGCAAAGCACTTCGGTGGTTTGCCGCGATGGCCTATCATGGCCGGACAATTGCTATGGGGATTACTGGCTCTCTGCCACGGGTGTGCAGGCGCTTATCTCCAGGGTAAGATGGCGGGCATGCGCGTTGCTCGGTCCATCCCGGCGCAGAGGCCATTGTCCGAAAACATCCAAGCTTTAGTTGAGGAAAGCGAGAAAACAATTCTTGAGGTCCAGCTGCAGACCGGGTTCGACCGCTATTGGAGGGCCTATTTCTGGCTGCAGGGGCTGTAATTGTCACCTACAACTCGGCGGAGGTGATCTTGAGCTGCCTCGATGCGCTGGCTGAAATGGCTCCCGGTGTGATCGTGACAGTGGTCGACAATTCGTCCACCGATCAGACGGTGGACCTGGTTCGGCGGCGGTCCGTCGTGAATCCGCAAGTTAAGCTGGTTGCGAACCGCGAAAATCGTGGCTTCGCGGGAGCCGCCAACCAGGGTTTCCGTGAGACAGCCGGCCATCCGATTCTTCTGCTGAATCCGGACGTCCAACTGCGGACACTTCTAACCCCTTTGATCGAGGCCTGCGAGGCACACGGACTGGCGGCGGGTCAGCTGACCACCTCGGACGGACTGGCTCAAGCGGGGTTTACCATCCGCCGTTTTCCCACTGCGGCTACCCTGGCCTTTGAACTTATGGGAATTAACCGTTTATGGCCAGGAAATCCGGTAAACCGACGTTATCGATACATGGATCGAGAGCTGAATTTCGAAGGCCCGGTGGAGCAGCCCGCGGGAGCATTCCTCATGGCCCGCCGCGACGTGTGGGAACGCTTGGGCGGCATGGACGAAAATTTTCATCCGGTATGGTTCGAAGATGTGGATTTTTGCCAGCGAGCGGCCGGGGCGGGATATGGGATCCAATACGTACCACAAGTTCGTGGACAACACCTGGGCGGCCATTCCGTCAGGAAGCTTCCTGCGGGTCGCATGGAAGTGTACTGGTATGATAGCCTTCTAACATACGGGGCGAAGCATTTCCGCCCTTGGCCGTACCGGGGTATTTGCCTGGTGGCGGTGCTTAGTACGGTTCCGCGAATGATTACGGGGATGTTTCGCGAGCAAAGCCTGAACCCTGTCGTTAGTTGTGTCCAAATAATGCGGTTAGCGGTAAAACGGCTTTTGTCCGGTGTACGGCCGGCACAGCGGCCGGGGCGCGCCGAAAAAATATAAAACAAAAACAGACACGATGGCCTCAAACGATTTGGTTTCCGTAACGATAGTCACTTACAACAGCGGCAGATTTATTAAGCGTTGCCTCGAATCGGTTCTGGAACAGAAGTATCTGAACATGGAGGTCGTAGTGGTCGATAACGCCTCGACCGACGGCACTGTGGACATTCTGGAACAATTCGCCGACCGCTGCCGCATTTACTATAACGACGAAAACGTGGGGTTCGCGGCAGCCCAGAATCAGGCCATTGGCCTCTCGCACGGCGAATGGGTACTGACGCTCAATCCCGACGTTCTGCTGCTGCCCAACTTTATCCAAGCCCTGGTGGACGCCGGGCAAGTAGACCCCAAGGTCGGTTCAGTATGCGGCAAGCTGCTGAGCATCCGCGCTACCTTCGACCTGCCCGATAAACAGTTGGTGGATTCCACCGGTATCTACTTCACGCCCATGCTGCGGCATCTGGACCGCGGCAGCCAGGAAGTCGATAACGGCCACTACCTGAACTTTGAGTACGTATTCGGCGCCACTGCCGCGGCGGCGCTCTATCGGCGCTCGATGATCGAGGATATCGCGATACTGGGCGAGTTCTTCGATCCCGATTTCTTCGTGTACCGCGAAGATGCAGACGTCGCTTGGCGCGCCCAACTGATGGGATGGCGGTGTATCTACACGCCGCTGGCACGCGGATATCACGTGCGCAATGTTCTCCCCGGCAATCGGCGGGCCCTGCCCTCCGTCATCAACATGCACTCCGTGAAGAACCGGTTCCTGATGCGGCTGAAGAACATGACCCCGGATCTTTACCGGCGCAACTGGCCCTCTATCATGGCGCGCGATTTCGTGGTGGTGGGCGCTTGCATTCTTCACGAGCACGGTTCGCTCAAGGCGTTTTGGTATCTGGCGCGCAACTGGAAGAGGGTAATGGAAAAGCGCCGCGAGATCATGAAACGTCGTAGAGCCAAGGACGATTACATTTCCAGTTGGTTTTCCTACCAGCCGGTGAGCCGTCCCGCACCTCGTCCGTCCGCTCGGGCTCTGGCCCGGGGACGCGCGGCTCGCGGCTGAACAGACCTCGGCTGCGCAGGAAACTTGAGGTGCGATTCGCGATCCTCGGCACCCGCGGCATCCCGGCACGCTATGGCGGATTTGAGACGTTCGCCGAGGAGCTTTCGACGCGCCTCGTCACCCGCGGCCACAGCATCACCGTCTATTGCCGTGAAAAATATCCTGAACCCGCTTACCGCGGCGTACGGCTGAAATACCTGCCCACCATCCGGCACAAGTATTTCGATACGCTCGCGCACAGTTGCCTTTCTACATTCCATCTCGCGGGCGTCCGCGGGTACGACGCGGTTCTATACTGCAACGCTGCCAACGCGGTGTTCACCTGGATCCCACGCCTGCTGGGCATGCCGGTCGCACTGAATGTCGACGGCTTGGAGCGCAATCGCAAGAAATGGAATTGGCTGGCGAAAACTTGGTACCGCATTTCGGAACGCCTGGCTACCTGGATGCCGAACGCGGTAGTCACCGATGCGTTGAGCATCGCGGCCTATTATCGCGACCAGTATGGCCGGGCATCAGAAATGATTCCTTACGGCGCGGATGTGGGTCAAGTCGAGACCTCCGCGGTGCTCAACCGGTTGGGTCTGGAGCACCAACGCTATTTTCTCTACGTGAGCCGCATGGAGCCGGAGAATAATGCGCTTCTCGTCCGCGAGGCCTTCGAGCAGTTACGCACGCCCATGAAGCTCGCGCTGATTGGCGATGCGCCATACGCCGCCGAGTACATCGGTCGCGTACGCGCTACCAATGATCCACGGGTCATCATTCCGGGGGCGATCTATGGCGAGGGCTACCGCGAGCTGGGTTCGCATTGCTTCGCGTACATCCATGCCACTGAAGTCGGCGGAACGCATCCGGCGCTGATCGAGGCCATGGGTCGCGGGGCGCTGACTTTATATCTCGACACCGCGGAAAACGCCGAAGTGGCAGGCGACGCTGGGCTGCCTTTTCAGCGGAATACATTGATCCAGGTGCTCGAGCGCGCGTTGGCCATGACCGATGCCGAGCGCGAAACTTATCGCACCAGAGCTCAGGAGCGCGTCCGCGCGCGCTACAGT
>JAICXC010000074.1 GCA_025980665.1 Bryobacteraceae bacterium | reverse complement strand
GTGGGAAATTCGGCGAACAGCGGATATTGCGCCGACAGCGTCCGGTAGTTGCGCGCCAATTTGTCCATGGTGGACGATTCCAGCGGCTTGCTTCGCCGGCGATCGATGTCGGTCAACGCCATGAAGATCTTCAGCGGTTCATTTTCGGCCGTCTTGCGGCTCAGGCCGAAGAGCGCTTCGAGCACATCGTCAGCGTCCTTCCATTGCGGAGCGGCCCGTGTCAGCTTGGCGTCATATTTGCCCTCGGGATGCTCGGCGAAAAGCCGCTTCCAGACCTCCAGGCCGCCCGGAAGGTGCGGTTTGCCATCCGGATCCAGGCGTAATCGCGTGGTTAGCAGCAGCATGTCGGTATTCGAACGGAATACCGGCCGCGCTGGACCCGGGCTGGTCACCTTGCCGCGAATGGCCGCGTAGAATCGCTTCAGGCGATCTGGCTCGGTCAAGTAATCCTTCACCGGGCCTTCGATGCGCGCCAGGGAGTCGAAGTAGCTTGCCAGCCATCCGTCTTCGCGGGTAACCAGCCGTTCGAAGAAGGCCGCGCCTTTGTCCGGATTCACGCCGCCGTTGAGGTCGGCCCATTCCTTTTCGCTGCGGGCGCCGCCGGGAACCACGGCTTTCCCCTCGCGGATCTGGAACATCCCGCCAAAGAAATCGAGTACATGCGCGTAAATTTTTAGCCGGGCGGCCGGGAAAGCCTGACGGAGTTGCTCAGCCGTCTCCGTATCCAGCTTGGACAAGGCCACATAGAGGCGGCACAGGGACGGGTCGCCCAGGACGTAGTCAATAAACTGTACCTGACTTTTGTCCTGCGTTTTGTCTGGCGACTTTTCCTTAGGCGCGGCTTGCCAGTAATCAACCGTATAGAGGATCGGTATACGGGCGGGGTGATAGTCGAGCGTAAACGGCTGGTTGGTACGCAGCGCCTGCTCCAGGTCGGCCAAAGGGAATCCCGAGTCGGTGGTCAAGAACGCCCGCGAAGCGTTCACGGTTTCAAGCACTAGGTCTGATCCGCAACCGCCACGCATTCGGTATCCGATCAGGCGCAGCAGATCGGCCGTGGCCGGCGATTCGCACATGTCAATACGCAGAGTCTTGCTGGGTCCTGCAAGTCGTTCTAGTTCACGAGCTTGCGAGAGATAGCGAATTACCAGCTTAAGGTATTCGGTCTGCTCCAGAGCTTCGTTGGCCGTGGTCGCGCGATAGCCATTGGTAATTACGTTCCGCGCCAGAGCCGGCAGCACATCGCCTGGGTTGAGGTCCGGCGAAAGCGCGGCCATTCGGGCGAAGGAACGAAGCGGTCCGGGTATTTCGATGTAATTGGGCGGTGCGGCGGTCCGCACTGGCGGAAGCGTTAAATCCTTGCCGCCCGCAGTGGTGTAATCCTGCAAGTGACGCGCTGCGGCCTCCCGATCACCAGCGAGAAGATCCAGGACTGCCAGCCGCTGCGCCACTGCGGCACGCTGATCCGCTGGGGCGCCGGTTCGTTGCAAGAGCTGGCTGAGCCGGCCGTAGGTTTCACGGGCGCCCGTATCGTGATGTCTCTCAAGAAACTCCGCGTAGGCGCGCAATGCCGCGGCATCGTTGGGACTGGCAGTGGCAGCCTGCCGCAGGATCCCCAGCGCCTGCTCTCCGTCGCCCCCCTTTTCCAGGTGCCACGCCTGCGATGCCAGGTCCTGGCCGGTAGTCCACATGGCTGAGACGACCACACCTACGGCCAACCATCGATGACGCTTCGACCGGTTCGTCCAGTGGCGCATCACATCTCCTTCGCCCCCGTTCAGTGTATGGATTCTAGCACTCCACCACCTTCGAGGGGACGTCGCTTATTCGGCAGAACATGCCGACATTTGGATGTTAGACTCACCATCCCACAAAACGGAACGGCACTATCAAAATTTGGAAGAAGCTGGGAAAAGCTCGAACGAGATAAGTACTAGGAATAATCGGGCGCGATGTTGGCCTGGAAGCGCGTTGGAACGCGAATACTTGAAACTATTCCCTGGTAAAATGAATCTGTGGGCGTATAGAGTATGATTCTCAAGATCCGTTTTCCACAGGGCCGCCCGCTGCAGCATCGGAGGGATACCAATCGTGAGGTATCGGCCGCTTTCGGCGCTTTGCTGGTGCCAGCCTCGCTGATGGCCTACTCGCTGGGATTCTGGCGGCTGGCGTCAGACCTCGGTCTGGCAGGCCAGTTCGATATCACGGGCATATTTTCTCACTGGCAGGTTTGGATTGGACTAGGCGTAATTTTGCACACTAGTTCGATTATGCTCAGCCGGCACGGGCGGGGCGGCGGCTTGGAATTGCCGCATGTGTTCGCTGCGTTGCCGGGCCGCCACGAGCAGGACACCGGCGAGTTGGAACCATTGCCCACCCCGGGCAGTAAGAGCTAACTAAGTCCCCGGATTTCCTGCTCAGTCAGCGGGCGATATTTTCCGATTTGCAATTCTCCGATCCGAATCGACCCGATTTCCGTCCGGACCAATTTCAGAACTTTGGCGCCCAGTGTTTCCACCATCCTCCGAACCTGGCGATTGCGCCCTTCCGTAATGGTGATCTCGAAAAACGTGTAGCGGCTTGAATTGCGGACGCGTTTCACCTCGGCTGGCCGGGTGGGGCCGTCGGCTAGGGCCACGCCGCGCCGTAACTGATCAAGCTGGTCGTCGCTGAGCAATATCGAGGCCTTGACCAGGTAGGTCTTCGGGACATGCGACTCCGGACTAGTGATGCGATCGGCAAACTCTCCGTCGTTGGTGAAGATCAGCAGGCCGGTCGAATTCAGGTCCAGGCGGCCCGCGGAGAATACTTTTTCGGGAACGTCCTTGAGCAGATCGTAAACTGTCTGACGGCCACCGGGGTCTTTGTAGGTGGTCACGTAGCCCTTGGGTTTGTACAGCAGGAGATAGATCTTCTTGGCGGCGCGCAGCGGCTTACCGTCGAGCGTCACCCGTTGACGTTCCGGATCGACCCATTCGTCCGGCGTCTGAATCTTCTTGCCGTCCACCGCGACCCGCCCTGCGCCGATCCACTGCCGGGCTTCCTTGCGTGAGCCTATGCCGGCTTGGGAGATTACCCGATCCAAAGTTTTTTTTCGCAAGGCGTTCTTGCGTCCGGGCGTGGGCACTCTTTATCGTAAGACAGTGATTGAATGTGTCCCAAATTTTTCCGAAGGCCGTGACGCGACCGTGGTTCGTGCGATTGCAGATGCCATCGCGGCGGTGCCTGGCGTGCTCTTGCTCGGATCGGAGTCTGACTCTGATCACAATCGCAGCGTGATGACTTTCGCCGGGACTCCCGAAGCTGTAGTGGAAGGAGCTGTGCGCGGGGCAGGGAAAGCCGTTGAGTTGATTGATCTCTCCAGGCATCAAGGCGTTCATCCGCGTGTAGGCGCGGCCGACGTGATTCCCTTTGTTCCCCTGGATGGCTCGACGATGGATGATGCCGTCGCGGCCGCGCATTGCGCGGGGGAAGAGATCTGGCAACGCTGTGGCGTGCCCGTCTATTTTTATGAACACGCCGCGCGGAGTGCAGGACGCCGCCGGCTCGAAAAGGTTCGCAGGCGGGAATTCGATGGCGCTCCGCCCGACGTCGGGACCGTGGCGGCGCATCCCACCGCGGGCGCGTCGGTGGTCGGGGCACGCGGTTTTCTGATCGCCTACAATGTGCTGCTCGCTACCCCCGATGCCGCTGTCGCACAGGCGATCGCTCGCAAGATTCGCGCGTCGTCAGGCGGATTTCCTCACGTGAAGGCCATGGGGATTTACCTGGCTTCGCGCGATCGGGCCCAGGTTTCGATGAACCTGACCAATTTCGCAGAAACCCCGCTGGAAGGCGTCTACGACGCGATTTCAAAAGCCGCGCGCGAGCTAGGGACCGAGGCAGTTGCAGGCGAGATCATAGGATTCATCCCGCGGCGCGCCTACCGGATGGCTCCCGAATTCTTCCGCCGTGCGGAAAACTTCGAAGAATCGCGGATTTTGGAGACCAGAATCGCGGAGTTGTTACGATGAAGGTGAGTGCTGGTAACGATTGAACCTAAGCGGCAGCGTCCTGAGTGGTTGCGCGCCCCCGCGCCTGTAGGCGATAACTATCGCCGGCTCAAACAATTAGTACAAGACCTCCAGCTCCATACCGTGTGCGAGAGTGCGGCCTGCCCCAACATCGGCGATTGCTGGAATCGGCGCACCGCCACGTTCATGATCCTGGGGAACGTCTGCACTCGCCGCTGCGGTTTCTGCGCAGTGCAGAAAGGCGGACCGTTGCCGGTGGATTATGACGAGCCTCGACGTGTGGCGGAGGCATGCGCGGCACTCGGGCTGAAATTCGCCGTCATTACCAGCGTGAATCGTGACGACCGTAAGGACGGCGGCGCGGAACTGTTCGCGATGACCATTCGCGCGATCCGCGAACGGGCTCATATATCCGGAGGCTGCGGGGTCGAAGTCCTGGTGCCGGATTTTCAAGGTTCGCATGCGGCCATGGATATCGTGCTCGACGCGTCCCCGGATATTCTTAACCACAACACCGAGACGGTGCCGCGTCTTTATCGCCAAGTTCGATTAGGCGCGCGCTATGAGCGGTCGCTCGACATGCTGGCGTACGTAAAGCAGATTGCGCCTGGCACCCCGACCAAGTCCGGTCTTATGCTCGGGTTGGGCGAAACGCTCGACGAAGTCGCTACCGTGATGCGCGATCTACGGGCGGCTCATGTCGACATCCTTACTCTGGGCCAATACCTGCGGCCGTCGGCCAAGCACTTGCCGATCATCCGGTACGTATCGGTGGAAGAATTTGCCGATCTGAAGCGGCTGGGCTACGAGATGGGCTTCCGGCATGTGGAAAGCGGACCTTTGGTGCGCAGTTCCTTCCACGCTGCCGACGCCGTTCAGTAGGGAACTTTTTTCTCCGGGCTGCGTATCTGAGGGATGAGATGTTCACTTTCCTACTGTGGTGCGTCTTATTCGTGCTGTGTTGGCCGCTGGCCCTGGCTGCGCTCTTCCTGTATCCGATCGTCTGGCTGATTCTGCTGCCCTTCCGGCTGGTCGGGATCGCGGTCGGCGGCGCGCTGCATCTGGTATGGGCTATCGTGACGCTGCCATTCACCATCATCCGCCGCGTCGCATAAACTGGTCGGGTGCCGCGACTGCGCTCCTCTGAGTGGCTCCTGCTCGCCTATTTCGCCTACGTCGCGCTCATCTCCGCATTCTTTATCTCTCCCTGGCGCCCATGGGTTGTCGCCGTTGCCGTAGCCATCCTCGTGCTCCGGCTGGCGCGTTCCGAATCTTGGTTCCGCGATCTCTCTCCGCTGCCGCTCGTGCTGATCGCGTTCCGCGAAATGGACTGGTTTACTCCGCCGATTCGCGATCATCACCTGGAGCAAACCTGGATCGTGTGGGACCGTTTGCTGCTCGAGCACCATGGACTGCGCGGGATGATCGAGAGCGCTGGCCTATTACTCCCTCTGTTTTTCGAGTTGTGCTATTTGCTGGTGTACGCGGTTGGATTCGTGGCAGTGTGGGCTCTGCTGGCGCATGACAGGAGGAGCCGGCTCAACACGTTCTGGCTGATCTATCTCGGCGGGACTCTCGGGGCTTACGCGCTGTTCCCATATTTCCCGTCTGAGCCGCCGCGCATCGTGTTTGCCGGCGCCGACCTTCCCAGCGTTGTCACGGTCCTGAGACGATTCAATCTATGGATCCTCGGAAGTTTCAGCATCCATTCCAGTGTGTTCCCCAGCGCGCATGTTTCCTCGGCGTTTTCCGCGGCGTGGGGACTGCTCGCGACTCTGCCCCACCGACGTTGGATTGGATGGGCGATGGCGATGTACGGCTTGTGCGTCGCAATCGCCACCGTATACGGGCGCTATCATTATGCGGTTGATGTGCTCGCGGGGGCGGCACTCAGTTTTATCGGACCCGTACTGGCTTATCTACTGGCTTATCGGAAAAGCCGCGGCGCGTAGTCCACCAGATAATCGCGCCAGTTCCACCAGACGTGCGCACCTTCCGTCTCAGTGAAGACGTGTTTTATCTGGTGCTGATCAAGCAGTTGGTGGAAGCTGACATTCGACATGTATAGCGTGTCGTCCTTGCCGATGTAGATGTGGAACACCTTCAGCTTCTTGTTAGCGCCCGCCGCGTCTGCGAACAGACTCTTAAAATCCTGATCGGCGTTCGCATTCATGATGACCGGGCTGAACGCGCCCACGTAGTGAAATAAGTCCAGGTGGTTTAAGCCGATGATCAGCGTCTGGTTGCCGCCCATCGACAGGCCGGCGATGGCGCGGTTGTCGGCGCCCGCTGCGATCCGGTAATTCTTCTCCACGAACTCGATCACATCGGGAACTACGTCGTTGGGGAACGTGAGATTCTTTTGATCTGCGGGTACAACTACGGGAGCCGGACCAAATGTGGTCGATTGGCCCGCGCGTCCATAGGGCATCACGATGATCATCGGCTTAGCCCGTCCTTCGGCGATCAGGTTGTCGAGGATGACGTTCGCCCGGCCGGCCGTGACCCAGCTCGATTCACTCCCGCCCGCGCCGTGCATGAGGTACAGCACTGGATATCGGGCGGTGGATGTCTCATAGCCCGGTGGCGTGTAGACGTAGATGTTCCGCGTAGCGTTCATGGTCTTCGAAACGTATGTGTTGATGTGAATGTTGCCGTGCGGTACGGATTGGATTGACCACGGCGACGGCTTGTCGCCCTTGACCTCGAGCAATGACGATCCGTTGCCGCGGTCGGCCGTTCCGAGCATCGGATTATTCGGATCGCTGGTCGCGACGCCGTCAACGGTGAAGCGGTAGTTGTAGACGGCCGCACGCAGCGGAGCAGTCGTGAAGGTCCATGTTCCGTCAGCCCCCTTCGTCATGGTTTGTGGGCTGGTGGCGAAGTCGCCTGATATGGTTACCGTGGTCGCTTCGGGAGCGCGCAGGTGGAAGGTGACTTTTCGATCGGCGCTGACTTGGTATCCGGGCTCTGCGGGCGCTCCGCGTCCCCCGCCTTTTGCGGTGCCTCTACTGGGAGCTTGTGCCCAGAGCGGAGAGCTGATAGCGATCGAGAGGGCGAGCACGAAGGCCTTCCGCATATCACTTCCCATTGCCTTTTCCGTTCGTTACTGGACTCTTCAGATAGGCCTGCGATGCCGCCTCATCCTTCAACGGGAGCACCTTGTCCGGATCGATGCGAACCATCACGTAGCGGATATGGTCGTCGATTTTTGTGAACCAGTGTCCGACACCAGCGGGAATCACGATCACGTCGCCGGCCTTTAGTTGATGTGTTACGCCGTTACGAATCGTCGACCCTCCGTTGCCCGGGCCGTTGAACTCGCGGACGGTTTGCAGATCGGCTGGACGCCGCTTCATGTCGGCGATGTCGGGGCCCGTGACCAACGTGGCTGATCCATCGATCACGTGATATACCTCGCTCACCAGATCGTGCTCGGCGACAGAATCGGGCGCGGGTTTATCCAGCTTGCCGCGGTATACCACGCCGATCCCAATGTTGGCTTTGCCGATACTCACCGCGCGAGTCTGCTGATCGGTGAGGCCGTTGTCCTGGGCGCGCTTCAGATAGGACTGGATCTCTTTTCTGTTCACGTAAGTGGCGTTGCACTGGTTGCATGTCGGTTGCTGCGCTGACAGGACAAACAACGCAACCACCATCCCCAGCATTAGTTTTTTGACCATAGATGTTTTCCTTACTTCTTGGGCCATACGACGCCCTGATTCTCTTTCGCGACCGGGGCGAGGCCTTTGTAGACGAACTTCTGTACCCGCTGGCCGCGATAGGTTTCTGTCGTGTAGATGTTGCCCTTGGAATCCGCGGCGATGCTGTGGACACCGTAAAATTCGCCCGGCTGGCGTCCGCCGTCGCCAAAGCTGGTCAGCACCTGCAAAGATTGCCGATCCAGGATATGGACCTGATCGTTCTCGCCATCTGCCAGATAGATGTACTTCTGCTCAGGGTCCTTGGAGAACGCGATATCCCACACGGAGCCCGAGCCCAGCGTATTCTTCTCAATGAACATTTCCTTGACGAAGCTGCCGTCCGGTTTGAACACTTGGATGCGATCGTTCACGCGGTCGCACACATACAACAGGCGATCGACCGAGATCTCGGCGCAATGTACCGGATTCCGGAACTGCTGGGGCGGCGGAGCATTCGGCTTATAGGGTCCCTGGTCGACGTCATTCGGCATTTTTCCGTAAGCGCCCCAATGTCGCTTATATTTGCCGGTTTCCGCATCGAACACGATCACGCGATGATTGCCGTATCCATCCGCGACGAACAATTCATCCGTCTTCGGATCGACGTAGGTTTTAGCCGGGAGCCGCAGATTTTCCGTATCGTTGCTACCCTTGCTCTTGCCGGGCTTGCCGATCTGCATCAGAAACTTTCCGGCTTTGGTGAACTTGAGGACCATGTTGTCGTTGAACGGCTGTACGCCACCGACCTGTCCCTCGTTAGCCGTCGCGAGCTGACCGCCGCCGCGCCCGTTGCCGCCGATCCAGACATTGCCCTTGTAATCGACCGTAATGCCGTGATTCGAATCCGGCCAATCGTAGCCTTGGCCCTTGCCGCCCCACGAGTTGACCAAGTTACCGGCTGGATCGAATTCCAAAACCGGCGGCGCCGGCGCGCAGCATTTCGCTGTCGGCGGATTGGTGGTGGCATGCTGCTCGCCAGCCTCGAGCGATCCGGCGCGATGGATGATCCACACGTGGTCCTGCGCATCCACGGACACGCCGATGGTCTGGCCCAGAATCCAATGGTTGGGCAGAGGCTTCGGCCACATAGGGTCGACTTCGAACCTCGGCGCCATGGTGGTCGCGGCGGTGGCGCGCTTGGCGAGCACGTCTGATCCGATCCACAACCCGCCAAATGTTCCCAGGAACGCCAAGCCTACATATAGATTGCGTTTCATATGGTCACCTCAACCGCGATCCAGTATATAGCAACCGCCACATCGTAACAGACCCGCTTGACTCCATGGAAATTGGGGCGGATGATTCTGGCGGGAGGTCCTGTTATGCAATCCGCCCCCGCGCTTCAAGAACATGCGTCCCGTTTCGATGAACCGGTTCGCTCCCTGCTTCGTGTGAAGGGCAGGAATCAAGTCTGGTCCGTTACTCCGGATGAAACCGTTTACCACGCCATCGAGATGATGTCGGAACGCCAGGTTGGCTGCGTGGTGGTTCTGATAGGAGGACAGCTCGCCGGGATTGTCTCGGAACGCGATTATGCTCGGAAAGTAATCCTCAAAGGCCGCAGCTCGCAGGAGACGCGCGTACGCGAAATCATGACGACGCCCGCGCTATTTGTCACACCCGAAAAAACGGTGGCGGATGCGATGCGGATCATGACTAATCGCCGCGTCCGTCATTTGCCGGTACTCGAAGGAGACAATGTTGTCGGGATGCTTTCGATTGGAGATCTGGTGAACTGGGTGATCGACGCGCAACAGCAGACCATCAAACATTTACACAACTACATTGCGGGCAATTATCCCGCTTGACCAATCCTTGACATTGGGCGAACAAAAGGCGAATATGAGAGCGTGCCGCGCGAAGTATCGAAGCTAATCGGCATCGCACGCATGGCCGCCGAAGCGCCCTGCCTGGAGCCCAAGCGGCGCGTGCAGTACTTTGAGCTTTCCGCCCGCTCCTATGTGGCCCGTTGCAACAGCACTCGAGTGCCTTTCCGCTGGACCATCAACCCTTATCGGGGCTGCGAGTTCGGGTGCAAATACTGTTACGCGCGCTACACGCACGAGTTCATGGAGATGCGCGATCCGGAGGAATTTGAGCGCAAGATCTACGCCAAGGCGTTCGACACGTCCCGCTTTCGCGAAGAGTTGAGCGCGCTGCCGCTCGGTGAGACAATTGCACTCGGAACTGCCACCGATCCTTACCAACCAGCCGAGCGGCGCTACGGCGTGACCCGCAAGATGCTCGAAGTATTCGCCAGCATGGCCGGCTTTCATCTGGGAATCACGACCAAGTCCGACTTGGTCACCCGCGACGTGGCCCTGTTGAAGGAAATCTCGCGGCGGCACCATCTGAGGGTCTCGATGACCGTGACCACTGTTGATGTAGAGCTCGCGCGGCTGCTGGAGCCGATGGCTCCGCGTCCGGATCTGCGGTTAGCGGCGGTGAAGACGTTAGCGGATGCCGGGCTGAGAGTTGTGGTGGGTTGCGCGCCGGTCATGCCGCTGATCAACGACAGCGAATCGAGTCTGGACGCTTTAGCTCGCGCAGCGGCGGCGGCTGGAGCGGCAACATTTTGGTCGAACGTCCTGTTCCTCAAGCCCTGCGCGTATCAGGTATTCCTTCCGTTCCTTGAGGAACGTTTCCCGGAACTGGTGCGCAAGTATCGCGAGCGCTATGATCGAGCGGCTTACCTGCGGGGTTCGTATCCGGAAATGATTCAGGAACGCGTAGAAAACGTCAAAAAACGGCACGGATTCAATCGTGCTCCCGAAGCCCGTGAGCCGGAACTGTGGCCGCGCGATCCCCAGATTCCGCTGTTTGAGTCCTAGCGTTCGTATAATCAAACGGATGACACAGCCAGCGCAATCTCTTCCGCCGCACGCGGCGTTGCTGCAAATGATCCTGGGAAAATGGGTCTCGAGCGCGATTTCCGCGGCCGCCCATTTCGGCATTGCCGATCATCTGGAATCCGGACCCAAAAGTCCAAAGGAATTGGCTGCGCTTACCGGGGCCCAGGAGCGTCCGCTGTACCGGTTGCTTCGCGCCAACGCGAGTGTCGGCGTATTCACGGAGCTGGAGGACGGCCGTTTCGCGCAGACTCCACTTTCCGATCCCCTGCGGTCGAGTGCCAAGCCTTGTATCCGGAACATGGCGATGATGCTGACCGATGATTGGCACATCCGCTCGTGGGAACAACTGCCGTGGTGCGTCGAAACGGGGCAGCCTGCATCCTATAAGTTGAACGGGATGCCAATGTTCGACTGGATGGCTCAGCATCCCGAGAAAACCGTAAATTTCAATAACGCGATGACGGATCTGTCCCAGGGTGATGCGGCGGCGGTCGTTCAGAGCTATGATTTCTCGCAGTTCGGGCATGTTGTGGATGTCGCGGGTGGCCACGGAACGCTGCTGGCCGCGATTTTGAACCAGGCGCCGAAGGTGAAGGGGACCTTGTTCGATATGCCGCACGTGATCGAAGGCGCGAAGAAGGCAGGCATCCTAGAGCGCTTCGCGGATCGGTCCACGCTCGAAGCGGGAAGCTTTTTTGAATCGATCCCCGCGGGAGCCGATGCGTACATCATGAAGTACATCATTCACGATTGGTACGATCCGGAGTGTATCAAGATTCTCAGTCATTGCCGGGAAGGGATTCGTCCCGGCGGCCAGCTGCTGGTGGTGGATCAAGTGGTCCCTGGTCGCAATGAGCCGGGCGTTTCAAAGCTCATGGATCTGGAGATGCTGGTGCTCCCTGGTGGAATGGAACGGACCGAACAGGAGTTCCGGGACTTGTTCGCCGCTTCCGGTTTCCGGCTGGAACGCATCATCCCGACGCCTGGGATCCAATTTATTATCGAAGGCGTACCGGTGTAATTTTGCCGGATGAGGACTTTCTTCGCGAAGCGCTGGAGTTGGCGAGGGACGCCGAACGCGGGGGGGAGGTCCCGGTCGGCGCGGTGGTAGTTCTCGACGGCCGCATAATCGGACGCGGCCGAAATTCCCCTATAGCGCGCAACGATCCGACCGCGCATGCAGAAATCCTGGCTTTGCGCGAGGCAGCCGCCGCGACCGGCAATTACCGGCTGGAAGGCGCCACAATGTACACGACGCTGGAGCCTTGCGTGATGTGCGCAGGCGCGCTGGTGGCGGCGCGTGTATCCCGTCTGGTGTTCGGCGCACGCGATCTCCGTTTCGGCGGAGTTCGCAGTAAATTTCGACTGGCGGACGCCGAGGTCCTCAATCACCGCGTCGAAATTGTTGAAGGCGTGCTGGGCGCGGAATGCGCCGAGCTGCTGCAGACCTTCTTTAGCTCACGCCGTCTTGCCGATCGGGGGTAAGCGGGGATGCACGGCCGCATCCCGATGCGCGGTCGCGCTGAAGGCCGCAACCATACGCGAGGGTCCGTGAAAATAATCGTCCAAGGGAAACAGCGGGTAGGGCTCCAGCTCCCGGAACATTCGGCCTAGCTTTTGTTCGATACGGTAAACGCTATGAAAAAAGCTTCCGCGATCGACCCCTAGCTTGCGTGTACAGAGCTTCCAGTCTGCTCCCAGCAGGAAGTGATACCGGAAGAGCCGATACTCTTCTTCATTCAGCGCTCGTCGTGAGACGAGAGAGAAATCCGCGATAAATTCCTCATCTTTCCTGCCCCAGGTGTTGGGCCGCTGGCGCCCCGCATGGGGCTCCAGCGAAATGCGGCTGACGTGCCGCTCCTGGGTTACACATTTTACAAACCGGTCATAGCAGATCCGGAAAATTCCGCGCAGCACGCAGTTGCAGGGTGTCAACACACCCTTTCTTGCAAGACGCAATCCCGATCCACGGCATTGCGTGCACTGAGGCATGGCCAGAGTGAGTGTCTCTGACCGCGTCCACTCCATATCTAAAACTTCCTTTCCACGAAGGTATATCCCACTCGTACTCACAGGCGTACGGTAATAGTAATTCCCGTACCCCAATAAGTCAAACAATATTTTGGAATTATGTAGCGATTATTTCGCGGCGGTAATCTCGCGATAGACATCGAGCACCGAACGACCTGTATCGTCCCAGTCGAATCGTTGCGCGCGCGCGCGCCCGTTATAAGACAGCTCGCGCCGCCGGCTCTCATCGAGGAGCACGGAGCGCAATCCGCGTGCTACATCGAACAAGTTATCGGGTGTAACTAGTTCGGCCGCATCGCCCACGGCTTCCACCAGAGCGGGAACATCCGAGGCCACCACGGGGGTGCCGCACGCCATAGCCTCAAGCGGCGCGAGGCCAAAGCCTTCATGCAGCGACGGAAAGGCAAAAAGTGTGGCGGCACGATAGAAAACCCTCAGTGTGTCGAGGGGAACGAAGCCTAAGAAACGTACGAAGGGTTCGACGCGGGTGGCCACGACAGCGCGCCGCACGGCCGGGTATCGGGAGAGCTCATCGCCAATGATCACAAGCTTAAGCTGGCTGAAAAGTGGATGGTTTTCAAGCTCGGAGCGAATCACGGCGAACGCTTCGACCAAGCGTGGGACATTCTTTTGAGGACGGATAGTTCCGGCGTAAAGGATGAAAGGAGGCTGAATGGAATAGCGTTGCAGAATCTGCTGATCCTGGCTGGTATCCGGCTCCAGCGCGAAGGTTGGATCGGGCGCGCTGTAGATGGTTCGAATACGCTCAGTGGGAATGCGCATGAAACTCTCAATGTCACGACGCGTGGAATGAGATACGGCGATGATGCGTTCGGCGCGGGCTGCGCCGCGGCGGTAACGCTCCTGATGCATCGCGCCACGAACGTCGCCACGCGCCGGATAAAGCAGGCTGCTCATATCGTGGATGGTGACGACGTAAGGTCTTTGCAGCCAATAGGGGACGGAATTCAGGGGAATATGTACCAAATCCGGATGCAAACGACGCAAGAAAAATGGGAAAGCCGCATTTTGAAAGACATCGGTGTCGGGGCGAGAATACTCGGCGGTGCCAAAATTAGGTCCTAAGTCGGCCAACTCGTCGGGCCGCTTGTTAAAAGTAATCAGCGTGTAGCGGTTGTCCTTATCCAGCCGTGCCAGCGCTCGAACCAGATTGCGGATGTAGGTTCCGATGCCGAAGTCGCCCAGGCGGCGGACGTCGATGACGATGTGCCGGGACATCCGTACCTCTATCGGAAAGCTGCGGGTGTGAGTCTCCAGGCGTACAGAGGAAAGTGATCCGTAAGCGTTTTAACCGCGCGTCGGACTTCGGTTATGACCTCTTCGCTCTGGATGTTGTCCAAAACTCGTGCGATCAATCGCGCGACTTCGCGAATCTCCGGCTCGCGGAATCCGCGCGTCGTGACGGCAGGGCTGCCGAAACGCATCCCGCTGGGGTTGAAAGGCGGATTCTGGTCGAACGGAATCGCGTTGCGGTTGGCGGTGATGTTCGCAGACTCGAGCGCCGATTGCGCTTCCGTGCCGCGGATGCCTTTGGCGAACACATCGGCAAGCAGGACATGAGTGTCGGTGCCGCCCGAAACAATCCGGAAACCCGCTTCCCGCAAGCCCTCCGCAAGCGTTCGTGCGTTCGCGAGGACCTGACGCGAGTAAGCCACGAATTCGGGAGTCGCGGCTTCGCGAAAGCAGACCGCTTTGGCCGCCATCACATGAACCAGCGGTCCTCCCTGAACACCGGGGAACAACGACTTGTCGATGTTCGCGCCGTATTTTTCCTTCGAGAGAATAAGCCCGCTGCGGGGACCGCGCAATGTCTTGTGTGTCGTCGACGTGACGATGTCCGCCCATTCACAGGGATTCGGGTGCAAGCCTGCCGCCACCAATCCTGAAAAATGCGCCATGTCGACGAGGAACAGCGCACCTACGCTGTCGGCGATCTGGCGGAAGCGCGGAAAGTCCAGCGTGCGCGGGTATGCGCTACCGCCTGCAATGATCATCTTAGGCTTGTGCTCTTCTGCCAGTTTCGCCAGCTCGTCGTAATCGATACGCTCATCGTCGCGGCGCACGCCGTAGGGCACGATCTTATAGGTCTTGCCTGAAAAATTCAGCGGATGCCCGTGCGTCAAGTGTCCGCCATGCGCCAGATTCAGCCCTAGGATCGTATCGCCCGGCTGCAACACGCTGGCGTAAGCGGCTTCATTCGCTTGCGATCCGGAGTGCGGTTGCACGTTGGCGTACTCGGCGTGAAAGAGTTTCTTGGCGCGCTCCCTGGCGAGATTTTCGACGATGTCGGTGAACTCGCACCCGCCGTAGTAGCGTTTGCCGGGATAACCTTCGGCGTACTTGTTGGTGAAGACGCTGCCGGTGGCTTCAAGGATCGCTTCGGAGGTGAAGTTCTCGCTGGCGATCAATTCCAAGTGCGAATTCTGGCGCTCGGTTTCATGGCGGATCGCATCGGAAATTTCGGGATCGACTTCCGCGAGCGGCCTGGCCATACGTTCCTGTTCGGTCATTGTTCGTCTTCCAGTTGTGTAATCTTTGCGACGCGGCGTTCGTGGCGGCCGGCTTCAAAAGGTGTTTCGAGAAACGTTCGCAGTATTTCGCGAGCCAAGGCGGGATCGATAAACCGTGCGCCGAGAGTGAGAACGTTCAAGTTGTTGTGGGCGCGCGTGAGCCGCACTTCTTCAAGAGTCACGCCCGGCGCTGCACGAATGCCGCGAACCTTGTTCGCTGCGATCGACATGCCGACGCCGCTGCCGCACACCAGCACACCGCGTTCGACGGTCCCGGACGCTACGGCCTTGGCGACACGAACTGCGTAGTCCGGATAGTCGGTGGACTCAGCGGAATTGGCTCCGAAGTCGCACACATCATGTCCGGCTTGGCGCAGGACATCGCCCAGCAGGTTCTTGAGCTCGAAGCCGGCATGATCTGCGCCGATGGCGATTTTCATGGAAAACCCAATTCTAACAGGCTCAAGAGCCAGTCCCAACGACTTCCAGGAACGCCTGCGCCGCGTGGCTGAGCGCACGGCGAGCCGGATACACCAGTCGAATCTTCCGCTCCACCACTAGCTGCTTCACCTTGATCTCCTTAAGCAATCCGTGGCGGATCTCCTGCTCCACGCACATGCGCGGCAGGAAGGCGACGCCCTCATTCCGTTCGACCATCTTGCGGATCGATTCGATCGTCGGCATCTCCACATCCATATTGAGCGGCACTTTGTGACGTTGGAATTCGCGAATGACTACGCCGCGGTAGGGCGACACGACGTTATGAGCTACGAACGTCTCTCCTCCCAGTTCCTTGATGGTCACGTGATCGCGTTTGGCCAGTTTGTGCTGAGGCGAGACGATGAACGAAAGGTGATCGGTGTAAATCACTTGCGAAATCAACCGCTCGTCGTCCGGGTCGTAGGTCAGAAGTGCCAGTTCCAATTCGCCATCCACCAGTTGCGACGGGATTTTGCTCGACTGGCTGCGACGAACCTGGACCTTGATCTTGGGAAACTTTGCGCGATAGTGTTCGATGTGATCGAGCAGATAAAGGGTAGAGGATTCATTGGCGCCGATACTCAGGCGTCCTGACGATTTGTCGCGCAGTTCAGCCATCGCGTTTTCCAGATCGCCTTGCAGGTGCTCAAAGCGCCGGGCATAGTCCAGCACGATCTGGCCTGCATCGGTCAGCAGCAGGTCCTTGGCCGACCGGTCGATCAGCTTCTCTCCCATCTCGCCTTCAAGTCGTTGGATCGCAAGGGAAATTGCGGGCTGCGTCCGGAGAAGCTTTTCGGCCGCCCGAGAAAAACTACGCTCCGTGGCGACGGTTAGGAACACGCGGAGCGGGTGCAGTTCCATAAAGCGATATTATACTACCATCGAATCTTATTGATTTGCCAAATCTATCGCTCAGCCTTGATAATGTGTTTACAGAGCTTTCTTGGAGGCATTTAAGGATGGCCGATCGAGTATATATCTTCGACACCACGTTACGTGACGGGGAGCAATCGCCTGGCTGCAGCATGACCGTGGCGGAAAAACTCCGCATGGCGGCCAAGCTGGTCGAGCTGGGCGTGGACATCCTTGAAGCCGGATTTCCGATCGCGTCACAGGGCGATTCGGAAGCAGTGGACGCGGTAGCGCGCGAATTCCCGTGGGTGAGCGTGGCGGCGCTGGCCCGGTCGAACCGCGGCGATATCCTGGCGGCGGCTACTTCTCTCAAGAACGCGCGACGCCCGCGTATCCATACCTTTATCGCCACCAGCGACATTCATCTGAAGCATAAGTTGAAGAAATCGCGCCAGCAGGTTCTGGACGAAGCTGTGGCGGCGGTACGCCTGGCTCGCGAATATTGCGATGACGTGGAGTTCTCAGCTGAGGATGCCACCCGGACCGATCCGGATTATCTCGAGCAAGTATCGCGAGAAGTGGTCGCGGCAGGCGCGCGGACAGTAAATCTTCCTGACACGGTGGGGTTCTCGGTCCCGGAGGAATATCGCGCTCTGATTGCGCGGATCGTGAAGGCGCTGGGCGATTCGGCGGTAGTCAGCGTACACTGCCACGACGATCTGGGTCTGGCCGTGGCGAATTCGCTGGCGGCAATTCAGGGCGGAGCGCGACAAATCGAATGTACTATCAATGGCATCGGCGAACGTGCTGGTAATGCCGCGCTGGAAGAAGTCGTCATGGCGCTGAATACCCGCCGCGAAGTGCTGCCATACGAAACACGCATCGTGACAGAACATCTTTATCCGTGCAGCCAGCTGCTTACGTCGATCATCACGTTCGGACCGCAGCCGAACAAAGCGATTGTCGGCGAGAATGCGTTCGCGCATGAAGCCGGTATCCATCAGGACGGTTTCCTTAAAGAGCGGACGACGTACGAAATCATGGATCCTAAGTCGGTGGGGGTACCCGAGTCGAAACTGGTGCTGGGCAAGCATAGTGGGCGGCACGCGTTAGCCAAGCGCTGCGAGGATCTGGGAGTTCCGCTCACCAAGGAACAGCTCGACACGGTGTACCATCGCTTTACGGAGCTGGCGGACCGTAAAAAGGGTTTGCGCAACGACGAGATTATCGCGCTGGCACGTGAAGTGGTTGAAGAAACTAAGCAAGCCAGCGTCACTACCCATTAATCCTAAACATGAATTTAAAAATATTGATTTTGCCCGGCGACGGGATCGGCGCCGAGGTGACAAGTGCGGCGGTAGACGTGTTGAAAGCTGTGGCCAAGAAATTCGACCACACCTTGGAGTTGTCCGAGGGACTCCTCGGCGGTGTAGCCATACATAAGACCGGCACGCCTTTTCCCAAGGAAACCGAAGAGCTTTGCCAGAAGGCCGACGCGACGTTGATGGGCGCGGTGGGACTGCCTGAGTTCGACGCGGCCCCGCCCAGCCAGCGTCCCGAGGCCGGATTGCTCGGCATGCGACGTGTCCTCGACGTATTCGCGAATTTGCGTCCTGTGCGCACGTGGCCGGCACTGGTGGATTCGTCGCCGCTAAAGAATCACGTGGTGGAAGGCACGGACATGATCATTGTTCGCGAACTGACCGGCGGCCTGTATTACGGCCAGCCGCGCGGGATCGACGAAAATCGCGGATTCAACACCATGTCGTACACGCGCAAGGAAGTGGAGCGCGTGACGCATACGGCGTTCAAGCTGGCACGGAACCGTCGCAAGAAAGTTTGCAGCGTGGACAAGTCCAACGTGTTGGAGGTTTCGCAGTTCTGGCGCAAGGTCGTGATTGACGTCGCCCAGCAATATCCGGACATTCAGCTCGAACACATGCTGGTGGATAACGCCGCCATGCAGATGGTGCTGAGACCGACGCAGTTCGACGTGATGCTGACCGAAAATACCTTCGGCGATATCCTTAGTGATGTAGGGGGAATTCTGGCCGGGTCGATCGGCATGCTGCCGTCGGCTTCACTGGGCGAGACGAAAGGGCTGTACGAGCCGGTGCATGGGTCGGCACCGGACATCGCAGGCCAGAACAAGGCCAACCCTCTTGGTGCGATCGGCAGTGTGGCGGCGATGCTCGAATACACGTTCGGGCTGATGAAAGAAGCTACCGCCGTGAACGATGCCGTCGGCAAGGTTCTGGAATCCGGAAAGGTCACCGCCGACCTGAGGCCGAAGGGCAAGCCTGCAACGACCACGGAAGTCGGAAGAGCTGTGAGCGAAGCGATTTAAGAGAAGGACAGGCAATATGAAACCGCGTACGATCGTAGAAAAAATCTGGGATAGCCATGTGGTCGCCGAGAAGCCGGGAGCACCGGCGCTCCTCTACATCGACCTGCATCTCACCCACGAAGTAACGTCACCGCAGGCGTTTTCGACCCTGCGCGAGCGCGGCTTGAAGGTTCGCCGGCCGGATCTGACCATCGCCACCATGGATCACAGCACGCCGACCACGTCGCGCGATCTGCCGATGCTCGATACGGTCGGCAAGGCGCAGCTCGATCAGATGGAAAAGAACTGCAAGGACTTCGGGATTCGCCTTTACGATCTGAAAACCACCAAGCAGGGCATCGTGCATGTGATCGGTCCGGAGCAGGGACTCACGCAGCCGGGCATGACCATCGTTTGCGGCGATAGCCACACTGCAACGCACGGAGCATTTGGTGCATTGGCATTCGGCATCGGGACGAGCCAGGTGGGGCATGTGTTCGCAACGCAGTGCCTGCTACAGACACCTTCGAAGTCCTATGCGATCCGCGTGGAAGGCGCGCTCAAGCGGGGCGTGTCAGCTAAAGATATTATTCTGGCGGTGATCGCGCGAATCGGTATCGGCGGCGGTACCGGCACCGTGTTCGAGTATCAGGGATCCACCATTCGCTCGCTCTCTATGGAAGAGCGCATGACGATTTGTAATATGTCGATCGAAGGTGGTGCGCGGGCGGGATTGGTCGCGCCCGACGACACGACGTATCAATATATATCGGGCCGTGAATTTGCACCTAAGGGCGCCGATTGGGACGCGGCTCTGGCTCGCTGGAAGCAGCTTCCAACCGATCAGGGTGCGCAGTACGCCAAGGAATTGACGCTGGACGCGGCTACGCTCGAACCCATGGTGACGTTCGGTACAAATCCTGGCATGGGGATCCCCATCTCGGGTGCAATTCCCGATCCCGCTTCAGTGTCCGACCCCATCGAAAAGTCGGATCTGATTAAGGCCCTGAAGTACATGGATCTCGAGCCTGGGAAGCAACTCAAGGGGCACAAGATCGACGTGGTGTTCGTGGGGAGCTGCACCAATTCCCGCATTTCCGACCTGCGCGCGGCCGCCAGTGTAATGAAGGGCCGCAAGGTGAGCCCCAGCGTGCGCATGCTGGTGGTGCCTGGGTCGATGCAAGTGAAGAAGCAGGCCGAAGCCGAAGGTCTGGACAAGATCTTCCGTGAAGCCGGCGCCGATTTCCGCGAAGCCGGCTGCTCCATGTGCCTCGCGATGAACGGGGATCAGCTGGAGCCGGGTGAGTACAGCGTCTCGACCAGCAATCGCAACTTCGAAGGGCGGCAGGGCAAGGGCGGAAGGACGTTCCTGGCGAGCCCGCTCACGGCGGCGGCATCGGCAGTCACGGGCGTCGTGACCGACGTCAGGACGCTCTTATAAGAGGTCACATTTAAGGAACAAGTATGAAATTCGAAAAGATCGAAAGTGAGATTGCCGTTCTGCCTATCGATAATATCGACACAGACCAGATCATCCCGGCGCGATACCTCAAATCAATCTCGAAAGACGGACTGGGCGAGGGGCTGTTCCGCGACTGGCGCCGTAACGCCGACGGGACACCTAAATCGGACTTCGTTCTCAACCAACCTCAAGCGGAGGGTGTCGAGATACTCGTGACCGGCGACAACTTCGGCTGCGGCAGCTCGCGCGAGCACGCTCCGTGGGCGCTGGTGCAAAACGGAATCCGGGCGGTAATCAGCACGTCGTTCGCGGACATTTTCAAAGGCAACGCACTGAAGAACCAGCTTCTGCCGGTAGTGGTTCCCGCGGATGCTCATGCCGAGCTGCTGAAATCGCCGTGGGCCGTGGTGAAGATCGATCTAGCGGCGCAGACGGTCACGCTTCCCAGCGGCCGCGTGGTGGAATTTCCTATCGACGCTTTTTCCAAGACATGTCTGGTGGAAGGTGTCGATGAGCTGGGCTACATGCTCCAGCAGGACTCGGCGATCACTGCGTTCGAAGCGAAACGTGTTGGTTCCGTCAACACACTGCGGTAACATCGCAAGAGATCTCATAAGAAAGATCTCCAATAGGGAGGGACAATACCATGCGAATGTTGCTGAGAGCGATTCTTCCGAATGAGCCCGCGAACACGATGGTTCGGAATGGAACTTTGGGATCTACGATACAGAAGATCCTGGCCGACCTGAAACCCGAAGCCGCCTATTTCGTCGCCTCCGACAACGGCGAGCGTTGCGGGGTCATCGTCTTCGATATGAAGGATTCCTCTGAGCTCCCGAAGGTCGCGGAACCGTGGTTCCTGGCGTTCAACGCCCACGTCACTGTGAGGCCGACGATGAATCCCCAGGATTTGGCGGCCGCCGGACCGGGGTTTGAACGGGCCGTCAAAGAGTTTGGCAAATAGTGGGTGGCGCGAATACCACGAGTTCACCAAGCATAGCGTTGCATCGCTAAGGCGGGCGCCGCACGTTCTCGATTGGGCGAACATGCCCGATCCATTTCGTCACTACGAGGGCGTGCCTGTGCTCGATTTGCCTGCCGATCCTCCTCCGCCTGAAAACCCAGCAGGCAATGGCCCGGCGCTTCTATCGCAGCTGCTGTTTTACTCTGCCGCGATCAGCGCGTCCAAGGTTGTAGCGTCCACCGGATTTCGTTACGCGCTGCGCGTGAATCCGTCGTCGGGAAATCTGCATCCGACCGAGTTTCATTTCGTCACGCATGGATTGAGGGACTGGCCCGACGGGCTATATCACTATCGTCCGTCGTCGCACATGGCGGAGCAGCGCGCGATCGGTGATTTCCGCGGCGTCACGGGCAGTGACACGCCGATCGTGTTTATCCTGACCAGCATCGCGTGGCGTGAGGCGTGGAAGTATCGCAATCGCGCGTATCGATATTGCCTGCTCGACATAGGTCACGCCTGGCAGGCTCTGGCACTCGTCGCCGAAGCCATGGGATTCGATAGCAAAGCGATTGTCGATTTTCCAGATGACGAAATAGCCGATGCCATGCGCCTCAACCGCGATGAGTGGCCGATGCTTATCGTGGAAATTAGAAGCACTGCATGTAAGGCTGATACCCGTGAAACCGTCTGGTACGGCGGAGCCGCGAATCAGCTCTCGAACGAAATCGTACCGCATCCGCGTATCGAGGCGATTCACGCCGCCACAAAGCTCATCGTGAATTCCCCAGTCGAGCCGGCTTCGACCGGTTCCGGCGAGATCAAGCTGCCTCCTCCGGCTCAGTCGAGGCGATCTTTCGGTGAGATCGCGCGAACCCGCCGTTCGGCGCTCGACTTTGTAGGCGGCACGCTATCGATATCGTTGCCACAACTGTCGGCCCTGCTCACACCGGCAAAGCCACTGCTGTCATTTGTTCAACTCTATCTATATGTCCATCGAGTCGATGGACTCGAATCCGGCGTGTACAGATTCTGGCCTGAACGCGCCGAGCTGGAGCGAATCAAATCCGGAGACCAGCGCGTGGCGGCCGCGGGCTTGAGTCTCGGGCAGGATCTCGCGGGCAACGCTTGCGTGGCATTTTCGATGATCGGCGATCTCGACCGTGCCGCCCGCGCGCATGGCGATCGCGGGTACCGGTACGTGCATTTCGAAGCTGGCGCCATTGGACAACGTCTGTATCTGGCGGCCGAAGCTCTTGGTCTGGGAGCCACTGGAATCGGCGCATTCTACGACGAGGAGGTGCATCGCTATCTCCACGTGAGTCCCGAGCAAGGTCAAGTGGTTTACCACTTTGCGATCGGCTACCCGGTTCCCGATCCGCGCCTTCAGGCATAAGCTAGCCATGGTCGGAATTCTGGTGCACGGTGACAATCACTTCATCGTGCGCGGACCGTTGCCCAGTCGCGAGACCGCCCTCGCGCTTGTCCGGCACTGGTCCTTGATTCAGATCGGCGGGGCCACGCCGCCCGCATTGGCTGAATGGCAGATTGTCCTTCGCGAGTTTCGAGAGAACCTGGAATGGGCCGTGGTCGTACCTGGTGAGTCCGAGCCGTCCCCCGCCGTGCGGACCTTGCTGGATGAGCTAGCGGCGTGGGGGATCGCCATCTACAACTCCGGATTGCTACGATGGTAAACGATTCTCGCGAAAATAGGGACTTCTAGATCATGTGGATCGTAAGATTAGCGCTACGCCGTCCCTACACGTTCGTGGTGATGGCGGTGCTGATCGCCATCCTCGGCGGAGTCGCGATTACGACCATGCCGGTCGATATATTCCCGTATATCGACATCCCCATTGTCAGCATCGTGTGGCAGTACAACGGGCTTTCTCCGGAGGAGATGGAGAGCCGCATTGTCACGAATTTCGAGCGCGCGCTGACCTCAAACGTTACCGACATCGAACACATAGAATCGCAGTCTTATCAAACGGTGGCAGTTGTTCGTGTCTATTTTCATCAGAACGCCCAAGTCGACCTGGCGCTGGCGCAGATCGTGACGCAATGCCAGGTGGTGGTTCGCAACATGCCGCCCGGCACGTTTCCACCGCAGGTTTTGAAATATGATGCAGCCAGCGTTCCCATCCTGCAACTCGGGTTAAGCAGCAAGACGCTGACGGAGCAGGAAATCTTCGACCTCGGTAATAACTTCATCCGGACTCCTCTCGCCACGGTCCAGGGAGCAAATGTTTCCTACCCCTTCGGCGGCAAGAACCGGCAGATCATGGTGGACCTGAACCTCGAAGAGCTGTATGCGAAGCAGCTTTCGCCCATCGATGTTTCGAACGCGTTGAATCTCCAGAACCTGATCTTGCCCGCTGGAACGGCAAAGTTCGCGCAAACCGAGTATCCGATTCGATTGAACAGCAGCCCGTCGGTGGTATCGGAGTTCAACAATCTGCCGATCAAGACGGTCAACGGCGCGACCATCTATATGAAAGACGTCGCTACGGTGCATGACGGCTTCGTCCCCCAGCAGAACATCGTCCGCACGAATGGATCTCGCGGCGTTCTGCTGACTGTGACGCGCAACGGCAAGGCTTCGACGCTGGCCATCGTCGACGCGGTAAAGAACGCACTACCCAAAATCCTGGCGACGATGCCACCGGCGCTAAAACTATCCGTATTCGGGGATCAATCCCTATTTGTCCGATCGGCAATCGGAGGCGTATTGCGCGAGACGCTGATTGCGGCGTTTCTCACCGGTTCGGTGATCCTGCTGTTTCTGGGAAGCTGGCGCAGCACGATGATCGTATGGATCTCGATTCCGCTCTCGATTCTGACGTCGCTCTGTATCCTGAGCCTGCTCGGACAGACCGTAAACGTGATGACCCTGGGCGGCCTGGCGCTGGCTGTCGGCATCCTGGTGGATGATGCGACGGTAGAGATCGAAAACACGCATCGTAACCTCGGCATGCGAAAGCCTTTGGTCCGTGCGGTGCTGGATGGAGCGTCGCAGATCGCAGTCCCCACGCTGGTCTCGACGTTATCCATTTGCATTGTGTTCGTTCCCGTGCTGCTGCTTTCGGGCACGGCCAGGTACCTATTTACGCCGCTGGCGATGGCGGTAGTGTTCGCGATGCTCGCGTCTTACCTGTTGTCGCGGACGCTGGTTCCCACCATGGTGCATCACTTGCTCCGATCGGAAGCCGCCTTGTATCAGGCCGGCGGGCATGGAGGCAAAGGAATTCTCTGGAGCGTCCATCGCGGCGCGAACTCCCTATTCGAACGCCTGCGCTACCGGTACGTGGGTTTGCTCGATTTTTCATTGCGGCATCGAGGGCCGGTTCTAATTCTGTTTCTGGCGATCTCGTTCGGTTCTTTTTGGCTGGCGCGATTGGTGGGCCGCGACTTCTTTCCTAGCGTGGATGCCGGCCAGTTGCGGCTGCACGCGCGTAGCGCCCCCGGCACGCGCATCGAGCAGACCGAGTTCCGTTTCGCCGATGTGGAGCATGAAATTCGCAGCGCGCTTCCGGCGGGTGAAATTGACACCATCATCGACAACATCGGAATCCCAAATGCGTGGGGCAGCATCGCGCAAGGCGACGTGCCAAACATCGCCGCCACGGACGGAGAAATTCTGATTTCTCTGAATCGCGAAAAGCACGGACCCGTTCGGGATTACGAAGTTCTGCTTCGCAAGCGACTCAACCAGCGCTTCCCTGACATGGCCTTCTTCTTCGAGCCTGCCAACATCACCAATCAGATCCTCAATTTCGGCTTGCCCGCGCCGATCGATTTGCAAGTGGTGGGACGGGACGCTCCCAATAACTACAAGATCGCCCAGCGGCTACGGGATCGAATCGCGCGCATTCCGGGTGCGGCGGACGTCCATATTCACCAGGTATATAGCCAGCCGCAGTTGAACATGAGTGTAGATAGGGTGAAAGCCGGGCAGTTGGGACTTACTGAGCGCGACGTCACCAGCAGCATGCTGATTTCGCTGAGCGGAAATAATCAGGTGGCTCCGAATTTCTGGCTGAACCCTGCGAACGGTGTCAGTTACAACGTGGGCGTGCAGACGTCGCAATACCGCATTGATTCGATGGATGAGCTGCTTCGCACCCCGATTACCGCGGCAACCACCGCAGTTAATACGACAACAGCCAGCTCCCTTTCTGGCGTGGCCGCCACCGGGAACGCATCGGTAAGCTCGTCGCCGAGTGGAGCATCGCAGGCTTACGGAAACCCTGGAGCGATTCCCAACGGAACCCAGCTTCTCTCCAATCTAGTGGACGTCGAACGCGGATATGGTCCCGTCATCATCAACCACTACAATGTCGCGCCGGTGTTCGATGTATACGCCAATGTCGATCGCCGCGATTTGGGGAGTGTGGGCAGCGAAGTTGAGAAAATCATGAATGAGGAACAGACGCACTTGCCGCGCGGGACGACGTTTAGCCTGCGGGGCGAGTACGAGACGATGCAGACTTCGTTCGTGCGACTCGGACTCGGGATGATCTTCGCGGTGGTGCTTGTATATCTGCTGATGGCCGTAAACTTCCAATCGTGGCTGGATCCGTTCATTATTTTGACCGCTCTGCCGGGCGCGATCGCGGGAATCCTGTGGATGCTGTTCGTCACGGGAACCACACTCAGCGTTCCATCGCTAATGGGGTCCATCATGTGCGTCGGCGTGGCCACGGCCAACAGTATTTTGATGGTCACCTTCGCAAACGACCAGCGCGCGGCCATTTCCTCGGCCCGCGAGGCCATGCTTTCGGCAGGATACGCGCGCCTTCGGCCGGTGCTGATGACGGCTTCTGCGATGATTCTGGGCATGCTTCCAATGGCTCTCGGGATGGGCGAGGGTGGGGAACAGAATGCGCCGCTGGGTCGCGCCGTGATCGGCGGGCTGATGGGAGCGACGATGACAACTTTGTTCGTGGTTCCGATCTTCTATAGCTATCTGCGCACCAAGCCTCCCGTGGACCAGCAGCGGCGGCTCGAAGATGAAGAGCGCACCGAAGCGGTGGAATCAGAATGGGATTTGTTGGAAAGAGCCTAAATGAAATATAGCGATCCTCATCAGGCAGGCTCCGAAACCGAGC
>JAICXC010000113.1 GCA_025980665.1 Bryobacteraceae bacterium | reverse complement strand
CGCGTGGTGTTGTTGACGCCCTGCGTAATGGTGCGCCACCGGATGCGATCGCCTTCCAGGACGTACACGCCGGTCTTGCCCTGCTCGCGGTGCACGGCTTCCTTCGGGATAGTGATCGCGTTCTGGACCGTCTCCGACAGAATGACCGCGTTGACATTCGTTCCGGGGAGCAGATCCATCGCTGGGTTATCGATGTCACAGGTCACCTCGCCGACCTGGCGTGCCCCCATCGCGACAATTTCGGTCGGTGTGCGGTCGACCGATCCCTTCCATTGCCTCCCTGGGAGCGCGTCCCAGGTGATGGTCACCGGCATGCCCTTCATGACTCGCCCCAGATCCGGCTCGTCGACGTACACCTTCACGTGGACGTGGTCCAAACGTCCGATGGAGGCCACCAGATCGCCCGCATTCAAGTACGCGCCGGGCTTGAGATCGAACTGATAGACGATACCTGCAATCGGCGCTTGCACCACACTCATGCGGATACGCGCCTCGGCGAGTTGCGCCGCGGTCTTGGCTTCGTCCAATCTAGCCTCGGCGCCACTGCGATCGGCCGGTGTGACCAGCGAAGCGCGTTGCTGACCGAGAGCCTGAATCTGGGCCTGGATCCGGTCCACCGCTTCTTTCGCCGTGCGCACCTCGGCCGGAGTGCCCGCCTGCTTGTCGCGCAGCCGGACCGCCAGGGCGTAGTTGTCTTGCGCGATCTTCAACTCCAGACGGGCTTTGTCGATGGCAGTATCGATCCCGGTGCGGTCCGCCGCGCGTCCGCCCTCCGAGAGAATCTGCAATTCGGCGCGAATAGCCGCTTGATGCGCTTGGGCCGTCTTCAGCTCCGCTTGTGCGTCGCTGGCATCGAGTTCCACCAGCGTCTGCCCCTTCTCGACACGCTGGCCGCGCTGGACCAGTATGTTCTTTACGGCGCCGGATCGCTCGGCGCGCGCGACACCGGACTCCACGGGCTCCACTTTGCCATTGGTCGAGACCAGGCTGGAAATGTTTTCCCGTGCCACCCGTGCGAAGGTCACCTGAGGCGGCCGGCCGCGTTGCTGTTCCAGACTCCAAAGCACCACCCCGGTGATGGCCAGCACGATTAGGGTGAGCCAGAGGCGTTTAGATGTCATGGAGTACACTACAGTTTCTCATGCTGGCCTTAGTGCTTTCCGGCGGAGGCTTGTTCGGCGCGTGGCAGGCAGGCGCATGGAGCGTGCTGAGCCGTGACGTTCGTCCAGACCTGATTGTGGGCGCCTCGGTTGGATCCCTCAATGGTTACGTAATCGCCAGCGGCGGAACTCCCGAGGAACTCCGGAACATGTGGCTCGAACCCTCCTTCGCGCGTTTAACGGATCTGTCGTCCAACATCCGCAGGATGATGGCGCGCTATACCCTGCGTATGCCGTTCGCGATCACGGCCACGGAGTTGCCGCGGATGAAGCCCAGAATCTTCCGCGATTCCGAAATTACCTGGCAGCATCTGGCCGCGTCCTGCGCGCTTCCTCTGGCGTTGCCGCAAGTACGCATCGGAATGCACTGGTACTCCGATGGCGGGCTGCTGGGCGCGCTGCCGGCATGGGCGGCCGTCGAATTGGGGGCGACGCAGATTATCGGGCTCCAAGCGTTGCCGCAGGCTACGTCCTGGTGGCTGGGGCAGGCGACGCGTGCTTTTCGGGCAATCGCCGGGCACAATCCCCCGGTTCCACCCGGAATCGAGGTTTTCGAAATCTGTCCCGGCAGACGGCTTGGCTCGGTTCGCGACACCATCCAATGGAAGCGTAGCAACATTGAGCGATGGCTCGATCAGGGAGCCGAGGACGCAGGGGCCACTTTAACAAAGCTCCGGGCGCTGTAACCTAAAAAACATTTTTATTCTGAATTGGTTTTGATGCATAATAAAAACCGGAACGACTATGCAGACGTACCGTATCCATCGCCTGAGGGAACACTTACGCAATCAGGTCCGCTTCGCGCCGCACGTAAGCGGGACGGCTACAGTGAAACCGCGCGACTACCAGCCGGTCGTTACGGGCGCGGACTTGGTGGAGGCCGAAACCCCCTACGCGGCTTTCTTCGCGCTGCGGGATACTGCCCGCCCCTTGGAAGTCGGCGATCTTCTGGAATCCGCCACGGATGCCTCCTTGCGGATCTTTAAGTTCGTGGGGTTCGAAGAAGCGCAATGGGCTTTGCCGGAGCCGAAGGCGGTTGTAGCCGGCGCCGCACATGAACCCGGTAGTGAGGAGCATTCGTCCGCGTTACAATAGAGCTAGCAATGGATGGGTTTTGCGGAGAAGGATCCGCTATCAATTCCTTCTCGTTGGTGGCCTACGTTCCAGAGCCTTTGGCTGGATTCATCGACCGCCTCCGCCAGGAAATACAGCCGGGTTGTAAGGGCCGCAGCCACCTGACATTCCTCCCGCCTCGCCCCGTGGATATTCCTCTCGATCAGATTCGTAACCAACTAGAAGCCGGTTTGCGGAATCAGTCCGCCTTTCGGGTTGGACTCGGCGAGGTACGGGTATTTCCAGTCTCCGAAGCGGTGCATCTCTCGGTAGGCGCAGGTTGGGTTGAGGCCAAACGCATTCACGAAATCCT
This sequence comes from Bryobacteraceae bacterium, assembly GCA_025980665.1. Taxonomy (GTDB): domain Bacteria; phylum Acidobacteriota; class Terriglobia; order Bryobacterales; family Bryobacteraceae; genus Palsa-187. The sequence continues at coordinate 13,647 of JAICXC010000113.1, read as the reverse complement.
GCATCGCGGCGACCTGTGCTGCAAGGAACAGTTCGATTATCATCCGCATGTGACTCTGGCGCATGACCTTGATCCAGCGAACGTGGCAGCCGTGGCGGAGCTGGCGAAGCGCCGCTGGCGGGATTACTCCGGAGTCCGGGACTTCCTGGTCGATCACGTTACACTGGTTCAGAATACGACTGAGAATGAGTGGACCAACCTGGGGGAATTCGCTCTCGGGGTGCCGGTCTCAGCCTGAACCCCACCTAATCGAACATTTCCAACTGGTTCTCTTTGTCCTTGGCCGCTTCCTTCGCTCGCCGACGCAGGGGACTGCCGATAACGCCCAGCACCTGCACGGATTCGAGCGCCTGTTTCGGCACAAAGATGCGCTGATTCTGAAAGCTCGGGTCCGGCGGGATCACGCTGTAACCACCGGGCTCGGTTTGCAGAAGATCGTTGGAAATTAGCCCGTCGAGCGTGTCGCCATCGCGGAATCGGAGTTGGACCCAAAGCCCGGGGGTCTTAGGACGGGCCGCGAATGATCGATTTCGCTTCCAGGATTCAGCGCTCTCGAAATCCCGCACGAAACAAACGGCTTTAGTCTCCGAGTAGGGAATCTGGATTAAGGTCCCCTCCGGGGTAAGCAATTCCAGCGCGTCCGCCTGGAGCCCGCCGGGGGTCTGGACGAACCCCTGCAAGGATTCCCGGTCGAATCGGGCGATTAAAACCTTCTTGTTTGCTGCTGCGGCCCTTCCAAACAATTTCGCAAGTATTGTATCATTAGCACGATGCAGCCGTTAGCGCCTGTGGCGAAGCTACCTTCCGGCTTAGGTAAGCCGCTTTCAGGGCTGGCGGAGTCATTTTTGAACTTTTGCCGTGTGGAAAAGGGGCTAGCGAGCCACACGATTTCGTCCTATCGGCTTGATTTGGAAAGGTTTAACTCGGGACTCCCGGTGCCAGAGCAGCAGGTTTCCGCTCAGCAGCTCGCCGATTACGTAGACTCCATGTATGGGGCTAAGTATTCGCCGCGCTCAATTGCACGCCACATCGCAACGCTGAGAAACTATTATCGTTTTCTGGCAAGAGAGGGTGAAGTAAGGCAAGACCCTGGTGAATTTCTGGCATCCCCCAAGCAGTGGTCGACGCTGCCGAAATACCTCAACCGGGAGGAGGTCGAGCGGCTCCTTGCATCGCCTGACGGCTCAAAGCCGCGCGGGTTGCGGGATCGGGCCATGCTCGAGTTGCTGTACGCCACCGGCTTGCGGGTCTCAGAGCTATGTGGACTGGAGTTGAACGCGGTCGAACGCCGCATGGGTGTGCTGAAAGTGATCGGCAAAGGAAACAAGCAACGCGTAGTCCCATTCGGAGATCCAGCGGGGACTGCGCTCGACCTGTATCTTGCCACGGGACGGCCCAAACTGCTGAAGGGGCGGGCGAGCCGGTATCTGTTCGTCACCGCCCGAGGGACTGCAATGACCCGGCAGACGTTTTGGACTTTGATACGGAGGCACGGCCGGCAAGCAGGGATTTTTCGCCGGCTTACCCCGCACGTCGTCCGGCATAGTTTTGCCACGCATCTGGTGGAAGGCGGCGCGGACCTGCGTAGCGTCCAGATTATGCTCGGACACGCCGACATTTCGACCACGCAGGTGTATACGCATGTGGCGCGGCGCAGACTCCGCGAAGTTATCGACCAGCATCACCCCCGCGCATGATTACCCCGGCGCGGAACACGCGGTGCAGAGAGAAGGCGAGGACAGAATGAGCGATTACATGTTCATGCTGGAAAGCCACCTGACCGGGGAACAGTATCGGCTGGTGGGCCAGATGCAGGCGGCCGCTGCTACCACGGGCCTGAGCTTGTACCTCACCGGCGGAGCTATGCGCGACGTGCTGGGAGGTTTCCCTGTCCGCGATCTCGATTTCACAATCGAGGGCAATCCGGCCAAGTTGGTTAAGCTGATGACCGCCACGCACGGCGGGAATGTGATTTCGACCGACGAACCCAAGAAATCCACGCAACTCCGATTCGAGGGTGGTGTCACTGCGGAGATCGCCATGGCGCGTTCCGAGAAATTCGCGAAGTCCGGCGCGCGCCCGACGATTGAACCCGCGACCATCCACGAGGATCTGCGATGCCGGGATTTCACCGTGAACGCAGTAGCCCTGTCACTCAATAAAGCATCCCTGGGACTGCTGGTGGATCCCACCAACGGAGTTGGCGACATCGAACGGAAAGAACTGCGCGCGGTTCACAATTATTCCTTCTACGACGATCCATCGCGCATGCTGCGCCTGATCCGCTTCAGAGTCCGGCTGGGGTACACCATAGACGAGCGGACCAAGCTGCAGTACGAGAATGCCCGCGAGGCGGAAATGCTCTCCAGAATTTCCCCGGACGCGCTGGGCCGCGAATTGCGGAACACGGCCGCGGAGCCCGACGCCCATGATGTGATGGCCGCGTTCGAACAGGAAAAGCTGATCGAGTTGTATTCGCCGGCGCTTACCGGCGCCAAACTCAATTTGCCGGTCTTCTCAAAGCTCCAGAAAGCTCGTCACATGGTGCCGTTCGGGCTGGACTTCCGCATCAACCCGATGGCGCTTTTTCTTTACGTGCTGTTCGAGAAGCTTAACCCTAAGGAACGCGGCGCTCTGGTCGCCGCAGCGGAGCTCACCAAGGTTGAAGCGGCGCTTCCGGAGAAGTTGGTCATTTCCGCCAAGAAGCTGGAGCGCGATCTAAAGAGTCCCAAGCTGCAAAAGGCGTCGCAGCTCTATGCGCTGCTCTCTAAGACTCCCGGCGAACAGGTGCTGTACCTGGAAGTGTATTCCACCCAGCGGATCGTGCATGATCGCATTCGCAATTACTTCCAGAAGCATTTGCCGGCGGCCCTTGAAGTGACCAATGAGATAGTGGCGGCCACGGGTGTCGCCCCCGGCACACCTAAGTTCCAGCGCGTCAAGGACGAGATGATCGTCGCCCGCTTGGATGCGCGCCCTAAAAAAGTGGCCCCGCCGCCGGAGCCGCTCCCGCCTCCGCCGCCCATGTCCGGCTTTGTGCGCGGATCGGGGATCCGCCAGGCGCGGTCCTAACATTCGCGGTCAGACTTAGTTTTCTGTCGGCACCCGGTCTATGTGGTCGACTATCAGCATTTCCACGGGTCCATTCTTTAGTTCCAGCTTCAGACCAAGTTGGTCTCGCACTGCAGAGAAGACGCTCGGACCCCTGTCGCTTTGATCGCCTTCTTCCCCGCGACGCTGCGCAAAATCGAAATGAAAATCGTACTTGCCGACCAACCCGGTCTTATCGATGACCCGCAGACTGGGCAATCCTACTGCATCGACACCTCAGTCCCTGTGCTCCAACTGCTCGGGCCAGTGCGGAGATCCAGGGCGTCGGCACGGGCAAGCGCGATTGTTTCACCGATGCAACCTCGAACTTTAGGCGTCAACCTTGGTCTGAGACTGGTCTTAACACCATGGCGGATTCAGCAGCCCGCTTGCGAGAAGCAATCCCGCAGATTGCAGATCGAGTTAGAGACGCTTGCCGCGAGGATACAGCAGCAATCAAAACAGCAATTTAGCCAATTGGGGAAAATGTTGATCTAGCTCTGAGCACCTGCGTGCCGCAGAAAGGCACGCCCGTTCACGATTCCCAGCGCAATCGAGGTCAACGCCAGCAATATGAAGCCCGGCCAGATAATGCCGAGCCGCTGGCGTAAGATTCCAAGCAACAGCGGAGGGAAGAAACCGCCGAATCCTCCGATCGCGCCCACCAAACCCGTCACCGTGCCCGTTTCCGCCGGGAAATACTGCGGGACAAGCTTGAACACAGCACCATTACCGGCCCCAAGCAGTGCCGCACATCCCAGCGCACCGACCGTGAAAGGCGGCATCGATGGCCACGCTAGCAACAGGGCGAACGGAGCGGCACCAAAGAACACTATCGAGAGCACACGCGCGCCGCCGATGCGGTCTGAGAGCCACCCACCGAGCGGGCGCATTCCGGTCGCGAGCAAGACGAAGCCCGCCGCTCGAAACCCAGCATCGGCGGTCGTGAGTCCGAAATTATCCCGGAGCAGGGCCGGCAGATAAATTGAAAACGCGACGAAGCCTCCAAAGGTGAGGAAATAGAAAGCCGAGAGAACCCATGCAAGCCGTTCCCGCGCGAGTAGAACCAGCATGCTCGCAACTGTCTTTGGACGTGTTGTAACGGGAGCATTCTTTGCGAGCGTCACGAATAGAATCGCCCAGGTGACCAGTAGCGCCGAGACGCCGCGAAATACATTTTCCCATCCAAATCGTGCAGCCATCAGCGGCCCGAGAAACACAATCAAGGACTGACCGGCGTTGCCCAGCCCATACACGCCTAGTGCCACGCCCTGCTTTTCTTTGGGAAACCATGGTGAGATGAAGCCGACTCCCACGGCGAAGGAAGAGCCCGCCATGCCTAGAAGAAATGCGATCGCAATGAGCATCGCATAGCTCGATACCATCGTAGTCAGGACTGGAGGAATTGCGGAAAACAGGAGCAGCGCGGTGAATACCCTGCGGCCCCCAAAGCGGTCGGTAAGAAGACCCATCGGGAGTCGGGCAAGCGATCCCAGCAATACCGGAACGGCCACCAGAAGCGCGGTCTGGCTTGCGCTCAGTTGATACATTTCACCGAAGGACAGCGCGAATGCGCTGATCAGGCCCCAAGCCGCGAAGCAAGCCGCAAACGAGATGGTTGCCGCTGCCAGTTGACGATTTGCCATCGAGTTCGCTGACTTCAATTTTCCGCTACGGGGCTCCGTATATGCGCCGGCCTCGCGAACGTCGGCAGCAGGTTCGCGGCGAACAACGCCGCCGCCAGCAGTTCAATTATGGCGGAACATGGCAGCACATGCCAGGCCGCTTGAGAGTATCCTTTGTAAGCTGGTATTTCCGAGTCGACCTGCAGCGCGCAGCCGGCCGTCAAGGCCACGAGCGATGCGAGCATGAGCCGAGCGCTGTAGAGCACTCGCGCGCCTCCGAATGCCGACAAAACCCTTTGCCCAATCGCGAACCCCATGGTGTTTAAACCCAACGGCAAGCGCATGGCGGGCCGCGTCCCAGATGCCGGCCGTGGTCGGCGCAGCCCGCCAGCACGCGCAATTCCGGCGCATGAGCAACCGCTTACGTTTTTTATCAGCGGCTGGTGGCGTGGTTCGCTGCCTGCTCAAGCAATGTGCAGCGCCCCATGCCACTCCCAGTGCACGTCAGGAACCGAAAATAGACCCAATCACCTGGCCGGCTACGGTATAAAAGAACAGCAGGAACCCGCCAGTTCCAGAAGCGCGGAGAGCGGCAGCAGAATCCGCCAATGCCTTTCGACCAGACTGGCGATGCATCGCAGAGTCACGCCGGTCGTTCACAAACTGAAGCACGTAAATCCGCGTGACACGGCAAACAGTGGCAGTTTGCCCATTTTCGACAAGGAGTAGACGCCAATCCCGAGAATGAAAGTGCCAATCCAGCCAAAAATCTGCAGAAGTCTTTGGACCGCACCTCCCGCTCGCTCACCTCAGCGGGCGGCGCGGGCAATGGAGAACTATCTGGCATGGGGATCTAGGATCGGACACAAATAGGTCGGGCAGAGTCCCTCGGTCGGCCGGAAATCTCCGGAGCGCGTGCGGAAAAACATTCCGGCGTAAACTGCGAGGACTTCAGCTTATAGCTTCAGATTTTCCCAAGAGGTAGCTGCCTCATGGAAGGGTATGACAAACCTGACGATCGTCCCACCCATCGGATTGTTCTCCAGGGCGATCCGTCCGTCGTGGGCTTCAATAAACGCCTTGCAAATTGCAAGTCCGAGGCCGAGGCCATTGGATGAACCGACGTCCGCTACCCGATAGAATTTGTCAAAGACCCGGCCGAGGTCTTCCGGCACGACACCAATGCCCCCATCGACAACCAGAACCTCCAGTTGGTCATCAATGATGCGGCCCCGAACCTCGACGGGCTGGTCCGGTGGAGAATATTTTAAAGCATTACTAAATAGATTGATGAAGACGTGGGTAATCAATCCAATGTCCATGGGAATGAGAGGCAAGTCTTCAGGAATGTCGAACGAAACCCGACGCTGACCCGCTGACTCCCCCAGTTCTTCCAACGCCGCGCACACGAGGTCCAACAGGTCATGGGGTTCGGTCTTCACGGTCAACACGCCTGTTTCCAGGCGCGTCATGCTCAAAAGATTATTCACCAGGCGATGGAGCCGTCTCGCTTCTATGTCCGCGGTTCCCAGGAGTTGGCGCTGCGCCGCTTGATCCAACGCACCATGCGAGGTCAACAATCCGCTTAACGAGGCAGTAATGGCCGCGAGTGGCGCGCCGACGTCATGCGAGATCGCGCTTAGCACGGCGTTCTGCACTTTATCCGACTCCTCGAGGAACCGAAGACGGCGCACCTTCTGTTCCAGAAGTCCTCGCTCGATTGCGAGTGCCGACTGGTTAATGACTGCGCTGAAAAGCTCCCGCTGCACGTTGGACAACCAAGTTCCCGGTTTGACTTCGAGTCCGAGTACTCCGATGACTTGTCCCCTCGCCTTGAGGGGCAGGTAATGAGCTTGCGCGGCGGACAGAATATCGGTTGAGCGCCCGGCGTCCTGGCCGTGTTCCCACGACCAAGTCGCTGCGGCGCGTTCTTGCTCATCAAAGACAAACTCCGCGCTGCTAAAGCGTGGAGTCAGTCCATCGTTAAACGGTAAGAGGATGACGGCGCGCCGTTTGAAGTTCGCTTCCATGTGATGTCCGACCACTTCAAGAGTCTGATCGAAATCTTTCGTTACGGTTAAAGACCGACTAAACGCGGCCAGCGCTGACAAGTTTTGGTACAGCAGGCGATTGTGGATGGCGAGCGATGCGATGTGCGCAGCCGCAAGGCAATGATCCACATCGGTATGGGTGAATCCGACGCCGCCTCTTTTGTTATAGACCTCAAAAAAGGCGATCACGTCCTTTTCGCTATCGACGATCGGGACGGCAATGCCGGATCTTACGCCCAGTCGTTCTCGCACGTCCGGTACGATCACCGGGTCATGCGCCGCGTCGTTCGTCAGATAGTGAATCTTATGCTTAATGAGCCAACCTGCCCAGCCCACGCCAGGTGCGGAATGATACGTCAGCGGTACAATTCTAGATCCTTGAAAAAAGTGACCGCACGACATCCCTTCCGATGTGCGTAGACCGGCAGAACCGCTTTCAGCCCCGGTCAGCTCAAGCAGTTGTTCGACCAGAGCATCCAGCAAACTATCCAGATCTGACGCTAAGTTCAGCGTCTCGCTCATGCGAAGGAGGGACCTTAGCGATTGCTCCATCTCCTTCTGGATCGTCACGTCACGAATGACAGCCATGTAGCAGCGCAGGCGGTCTTCGTCTTGCCAGCCCGAGGCGGAGACCAGGCAATCGATCGGTTGCCCGTCTTTCCGGCGGAACTGCATGGCATAGTCTTTGACCGAGCCGCATCGCTCCATGCCGCTCTGGAGCCGATGAAGATCATCCGGACTGGAGAAAAGGACCGGGGCGGCATTCATCCCGATGATCTCCTTGCGCTCATAACCAAACAGATCGAGTCCAGCCTGGTTCACGTCGAGGACACCGCCCTCACTGGTTAGGATGGCAATCGCTTCCTGGCAACCATCGAAAAGCGCCTGGCATCTCGCGGTGGTCGCCCCAGAGCTGTCCTCCATAGGTTCTTTGCCTTCTCGCGATGAACTTTTCATTAATGCTGCCGCGCCTGGCCCGGGTAGCCCATGCTCTCAGTTCTCAGCCGATATCCTACTCCCGGTTCGGTCACAATGTAGCGAGGCTTTGTGGGGTCAGGCCGCAATTTGCGCCGCAGGTGGCTCAAGGTAACCCGCAACAGGTGCACCATGTCCTCGTATTGGGTTCCGCCCCAGAGCTCGTGAATCAATTGATGGTGCGTCCGGACTTTGCCAGCATGGTGAATCAGTATCTTCAGAAGGTCATACTCGGTCGCCGTCAGTTTCACCGGGGTCTCGCCGACAAACACCTCTCTCCGACCTAAATCGACTCTGAGATCACCTACTGTTAAAACATCATCCTGTGTTGCGCTTACACTACGCAGAGCTGCGTGCATGCGCGCCAGCAACTCTGGCACCGTAAACGGCTTGGTGAGATAGTCATGGGCGCCAGTATCAAGAGAACCGACTTTCTCAGACTCTTCGTGGCGAACTGAGATGACGATGATAGGCGCGATTGTCCACTCTTCCCGTAAGTGCCGGATGACTTCCTTGCCATCCATATCGGGCAAGCCGAGATCGAGAAGAATCAAATCAGGCCGGACCAACTGAACTTTCCAGAGAGCCTCTTTTCCGTTGCGGACTGGATAGACTGTATAGCCTGCCGGGGGCAGTACGACACTGAGGGTCTGCTGGATCGACTGTTCGTCGTCAACAAGGAGTACCCGTGGACCTCGTGTTTCCATCGATCACGTCTTTCAGAAACCACCCGCTATTCATCAGTTGAGGAAGCCCTGGACGATCCTGCCCCGCAGAAGAGCGTTGAGTGGTGAAGCGTGGGATGCCGCCTTCATTTCCAAACCGCCCCATTGAATCGGAGCGGATCATTCGTGGGCTTCTCGCACTTTCGCAGAGCATGGCAGTTCGCCCTATCCGTCGCACCCAATTCTCCCAGTTCTTTTTTAGCATATGTAGGGCTGACGCTCCATCGTTCGGTTGTCCAAGGTAAAGGCTGCGCCTCTGAGAATTGGCTTTTGGTTCTGAAGGACTTCATGGCCGACACGCCGGCTCGGGAATCACTTTTCGGATTGTCTCGCCGAGATGTCCGTTTCGCGACCCTGGGTTGGGCGTTCGCTATGCCGCGGGTTTGGTGAGTTGCGAGATCCTTGTGGTCACACTACTTCTATATCCATCGCAGCATTGTATTCGCCGCGCCGCGCAGCCCGGTCGCACCTGGCTCGATGATTTAGAACTTGCTGTGCCAGCAACACATTGGCCTCCTTCCCTTGCCAAGTCTCCAAAGCCGGTTGCTCGATGGCGCGGGCAAACGAAAACGCTAAGGCCCAAGGCAGTCCCGACTTGAATCTGACATTCATGGCATTCAAACGGGCCGAGGCCAGTTCAGGGGCTTGACCGCCCGACAAGAACGCGACTCCCGGAACAGCAGCGGGAACCGCTCGCAAGAGACACGCCACGGTCGCGTCGGCCACCTGGTCCACCGCCGCTTGCACGGGGCAACTCATTCCCGGAAGCACCATGTTGGGTTTCAGAATCATGCCCTCCAGCGTCACCCGTTGTGCGTAGAGCTGGCTGAAAACCATTCGCAGGACTTCCTCGGTTACCTCACCGCACCGCTCAAGCGTATGATCGCCATCCATGAGCACTTCGGGCTCGACGATGGGGACCAGCCCGGCTTCCTGGCACAACGCGGCATAGCGAGCCAACGCGTGCGCATTGGCCTCGATGCAACCCCGGCTGGGAATGCCATCGCCCACGGTAATCACCGCGCGCCACTTGGCAAAACGCGCGCCCATTTGAAAGTATTCCTTGAGGCGGTCACGCAATCCGTCCAGACCTTCGGTGACTCTCTCTCCGGGATGACCCGCCATGTCCTTTGCGCCCATGTCAACTTTGATGCCGAGGATAATTCCGGCATCGCTGATGACTTTCACAAAAGGAGTGCCATCTTTCTTCTGCTGGCGGATCGTCTCGTCGTAGAGGATCGCGCCACTAATGGACTCGCCGAGACCCGGAGTGGTTACGATCAACTCCCGCCATGCGCGCCGGGCCTCCGCGGTTTGGGGAATCCCCAAGCTGGCAAATCGTTTATTGCAGGTTGGATTACTCTCATCCATTGCCAGCAGACCTTTGTCGCAGCCGACCATCGCTTTCGCGGTTTCTATAAGCTCTGGTGTATTCATTTGAGATTGCTCCGTTTCTGGCTACGCATTTCTGGCGCGCAGCACTGATTGAATCGATGGGAAATCCTGCTGAGGATCCGAACGCTCACGCCGGAATTCGCTGGCGCGCGTTTGCGTCAGGCTACGATTCATCCGATCGCCGTCATCATCATATCCTCATCCGTTCGAATGGGGGGAACTTTCACCCCCTGGCCCCGTGGGGATTACCCCCGCACCCCCGCATTGCGCGAATCATTCAGTTCGATACCTAACGAAGCCAGTTTCGCGCGCGTAGATCTGTAGTTCGTGTGAAGAATGCTTCGAATCCCCAAACCTTCGGCGATCTGGACAAACATTGGGGTGTTGTCGATATAGACTATCTGCCGGACCGGCGCCTGAGCGATGTCCAACGCAAGCCGAAAGATGTCCACATCGGGCTTGCGGATATGAACGAAGCAGGATGAAATAAAGAAATCCACGAGCCCGTCGAGCTTGAACTTGCGAATGCGATACATATTCAGCTCGCGCGCTTCATTGCTGATCACTGCGATTTTCAGCCCGTATCGGACCTTGAGCTGAGTAAGCATGCCGATCATGTCGGGATAGGGTTTCGATTGGGCGAACATGAAACGCTTGAACTGAATTCGGGTGAACGTTCGCTTTTGGTAGAAGACCACCCGGCTTAAATATTCTTCCAGCGTGAGTTTCCCCTCCTCGTAGGTATCAAAGGTCAGATGATGCTGATCCTCCATCTCGCTCCACTTCAGTTTGAAGTGCATCGCCGCCCGTTTGCGGGCATGATGATCCCACCCGTTGGTGAGCAGGACGCCACCGATATCCAGGAATACGCAGGTGATTGCAGGCGCTTTTCTCATTGTCTTTTCCGTCGATTTGATCGTCGCGGCCAGCAGGTTGTGCAACGCCCAACTGAACCGGCGCTTTAGCTTTCACCTATTCAGATTCTTGATGGACTCAAAGTGTTCTCATCAACGACGGGCAGGTCGAGTTAGAAGCACCAGGACAGCATAGAACTTACGTTCAAGGTTCCGCGCTTTCAATCTGTTGCACACAATCCTGATTGCATCAAAAGGGCGAGGACAGTGTGCCTGCCTTTACTTGGAATCTGTGTTTTGACGCCATTTTGACCTTTGTCGCTTCATACTGTGCTTGTACTATGGCGAGCCTCGGGTTCCGAATGGCTCGGATATAGAGAGTCACGCGAAGGATTCAGAGACCTCAGATCAGAAAAAGGGGCATAAGTTTTCTGTGTGGCGCACCCGGATGGGTTCCTGTTATCAGTAAGGAGAGGCTAGTAATGATCCCGGCGACCAAGACAACTCTTAATCCGGCGCAACTGGATCAACTGGCGATCAACACGATTCGCTTCCTATCGGTTGACGCCGTTCAAAAGGCCGACAGCGGCCATCCGGGCCTGCCCCTGGGCGCTGCGCCTATGGCCTATGTACTGTGGACACGGTTTCTCCGGCATAACCCGATCAATCCGCAATGGTCCAACCGGGACCGCTTCGTCCTGTCGGCCGGTCACGGTTCGATGCTGCTATACAGCTTGCTGCACGTCACCGGCTATGATCTGCCTCTGGAACAGATCAAACAATTCCGCCAATGGGGTAGCATGACGCCCGGTCATCCGGAGCGTGGTCTGACGCCTGGCGTGGAAACCACTACCGGCCCGCTCGGCCAGGGATTCGGCAACGGCGTGGGTATCGCGATTTCGGAAGCGCATCTTGCGGCGCGCTATAACCGGCCGGGATTCGATATCGTCGATCACTTCACTTACGGGTTGGTCAGCGACGGCGACCTGATGGAGGGCGTTTCCTCCGAAGCGGCGTCGCTTGCCGGGCAACTGGAGCTCGGGAAACTGATCTATCTCTTCGATAACAACCATGTGACGCTCTCTGCGGGCACGAACATCTCATGTAACGAGGACCACGCGAAGCGCTTCGAGGCGTATGGTTGGCACACGCAATCGGTGGAGGACGGAAACGACGTGGAGGCGATTGACCTGGCTCTGCGCGCGGCGCGCAGCGAAACCAGGCGCCCTTCACTGATTCTCGTCCGCACGCACTTAGGTTTCGGTTCCCCGGACAAACAGGACACGTTTGAAGCCCACGGCTCACCGTTAGGTGTAGAAGAAGTTAAGCTGACTAAGCAGAACCTGGGTTGGCCGGTCGAACCCCTCTTCGATATCCCACCGGAAGCTCTCGCCCATTTTCGCGAGGCCGTACCGCGCGGTAAGCAGGCGGAGTCGGAGTGGCGCGATCGATTCGCCCGCTACGCGACGGTGCATCCGGATCTTGCCCGGGAGTTTGAAGAAAGAATGCGCGGCGAATTGCCCCCCGATTGGGATGCGGACATCCCCGTCTTTCCTGCGGACCCGAAAGGGGAGAAAACCCGAGTGGCTTCGGGAAAGGTAATGAACGCGATTGCGCCCAGGCTTCCGTCGCTGATGGGCGGTTCGGCGGATTTGGACCCCTCGACGTACACCGCGCTGAAGGGCGCGGGCGATTTTGAATCTTCAGATCGAGCCTCGGGTGACACGCAAGGGTCGGCCGGCGGGGGCTGGGGTTACGCCGGGAGCAACTTGCATTTCGGTATTCGCGAGCACGGGATGGGCTCGATTCTGAACGGCATGGCCGTGTATGGCGGCATCATTCCGTACGGAGCGACGTTCCTGCTGTTCTCCGACTACATGCGCCCTCCCATTCGGCTGGCGGCCATCATGGAGCAGCAGGTTATCTATGTGTTCACGCATGACAGCATTGGACTGGGCGAAGACGGGACTACTCACCAGCCCGTGGAACAGCTCGCTAACCTGCGTGCCGTGCCGCAACTGATCGTGATCCGGCCCTGCGATGCGAACGAAACTGCGTACGCCTGGCGCGTGGCGATTGAGACGCGTGACCGTCCAGTCGCGTTGATTCTGACCCGCCAGGATGTGCCGACCCTGGACCGTAGCCGTTATGGCGCCGCCGCTGGGCTGAAACAGGGAGCCTACATCCTGGCCGAGGCTGCGAATGGCCGGCCCGAGATCATTTTGATCGCGACTGGTTCAGAAGTGGGTCTGATCGTTGAAGCGCAGCGTGAGTTGGAAAAGCAAAACATTCAGACGCGCTTAGTATCCATGCCTAGCTGGGAGCTGTTCGAGGCGCAGGCGGAGGAATATCGCCGCTCCGTGCTTCCCCCTTCGATCCGTGCGCGGTTGGCAGTGGAAGCAGGGGCGACGCAGGGATGGCACCGCTATGTCGGCGACCTTGGCGACGTGATTGGACTCGATCATTTCGGCGCCTCCGCGCCCGGACCGGTGCTGATGCGGGAATACGGGTTTACTGTAGAGAACGTCTGCAAGCGAGCGCTAGCCCTGCTCGAGAAGAAAAATGCCTGATTCGCCGTCAGCACTGCGAAACGTATCGATATCGCTGCCGATCATGGAGGATTTAAGTCGCAGGAGTATCTGGCTGGAGTATTGCGTCACAACGTGCGGGGTGTGCGAGCGTCGTTTTTGACGCCGTTTTGACGATGCTTCTCCTACAGTGAAGTTATGAAGCCGACGCAACAGCTCCACGATCTCGGCCAGAGCCTCTGGCTTGACAACATCACGCGAGGGCTCCTGATCAGTGGAACACTGCGCCACTACATCGACGATTTCTCGATCACGGGACTTACTTCGAATCCCTCGATCTTCGACCTCGCGATCAAGAACTCGAACTTCTACGACGATGCCATCCACCAGAAGGGCAAGGAAGG
>JAICXC010000185.1 GCA_025980665.1 Bryobacteraceae bacterium | reverse complement strand
GTACGCGCTGAAGTGAAATCGCTACTCGGATGCGAGATACAGGCCGAGGGCTACCTGGAAGCGCCCGCGCTCGAAGTGACAGCCGAGGCCCTTGCGGAAGGGCGTGCGCGCTCGATGTTGGGACGAGTGCTCGGGCATTACCAGATTGTGGCCTTTCTGGGCGCCGGCGGCATGGGAGAAGTCTATCGCGCGTGCGATTCCCGTATCGGGCGCGACGTCGCGGTTAAGGTTCTGCCGGCCGGCGTCGCGCTGCAAGCGGATCGTCTGCGGCTTTTCGAACAGGAGGCCCGCGCCGCTGGCGCGATCAATCATCCGAACATCCTCACGATATACGACGTGGGTGTTCAGGATAGCGCTCCCTATGTGGTTTACGAGTTGCTGGAGGGCGTGGCGCTGCGCGACGCTCTCCGCAAGGGAGCATTATCCCGGCGTAAGGCCCTCGAGTACGCGCGCCAGATCGCGAATGGCCTTGCCGCCGCTCATGACAAGGGGATTACCCATCGGGACCTCAAGCCCGAGAACCTGTTTGTAACTCGCGACGGCCGGATTAAGATTCTCGACTTCGGTCTGGCCGAGCTCGCACAGCCGGAATCCGCGAGGGAGGGAAATACCGCGGCAGCCGGTTCGAATCAAAACGGATCCGGGAGTGTTCTCGGGACGCCGGGCTATATGGCGCCCGAGCAACTCCGGGGAGGGGTGGTGGACCACCGCAGCGACCTTTTCAATTTGGGCGCGGTCCTTTTTGAAATGCTTACCGGTCAGCGGCCGTTTCGAGGTAGATCGGCCAGTGAACGCCTGAACGCAGTTCTGAACGACGACCCCGTCGAGATTCCGGAGACCGGCGGTAAATTCGATCCGGCGCTGGCTCGCCTGCTGCGCCGCTGTCTGGAGAAGAACCCAAACGAGCGGATTCAATCGGCTCACGACCTTGGCTTTGACCTCGAAGGCTTCTTACTCCCTTATCAACAACCGCGAGGCCCGCGATGGAAGAAGCCGGGTATGACTGTTGCGGTGTTTGCGGCAGTCTTGTCACTCATCGCGTTTTTCGCTGGGCGCAGGCTGGAAGGCGTGGGCTCACATCCCGGCCCCAGGTTTCAGCGGTTGACTTACCGGTCGGGTGTAATCACCGGAGCAAGATTTGCTTCCAATGGCCAGAGCGTGATTTATTCGGCCGCCTGGGATGGTAAGCCGGTAGAGCCCTTCATGATGCGAATCGGAGGGCCCGAGTCGCGGCCGCTCGGTTTACCGTCGGCCGGCGTTTTGGCAGTTTCCTCTGCTGGGGAGTTGGCCGTTTCGCTCGGTTGCGAGTTCAATTGGGCGGAATGCCGGGGCACCCTGGCTCGCGTGCCCCTCGCCGGGGGAGCGCCCCGCGAGCTTCTCGAAGATGTTTTCTACGCTGATTGGTCGCCCGATGGAAAGAAGCTCGCAGTGGTCCGGGCGGTGGACGGACGCTTTCGGCTGGAATATCCGGTTGCAAGGGTCCTCTATGAAGCAGCCGGCTGGATCACGTACCCTCGTGTATCGCCGAAGGGGGATCGAATTGCATTTCTGGATCACCCGACTCTCGGCGAGGATGACGGTTCAGTTTCAGTTGTGGATCTCAGGGGACACAGGACGACCCTCTCCAGCGGTTGGAAGAACCTGAAAGGTCTGGCCTGGTCACCGAGCGGCGATGAAGTGTGGTTTTCCGCCGACCGCATGAGACGGTCGCAGCTCGTTTACGCGGTGACGCTCTCAGGTAAAGAGCGTCTCGTCCTTCAGGCGCCCGGTTGGATGCGCCTACAGGAGATCTCGCGAGATGGCCGTGTATTGCTGCTCGAGGCGAGTCCCCGCAGCCGCATCATGTGCCACCTGGCCGGCGCGCCCACGGAACGGGACCTCTCCTGGTTCGACTGGTCGACTGCGGCTGACCTGTCGGCCGATGGCAGGAAACTTCTCTTTTACGAGTGGGGAGAGGGAGTGGCGGGAAACCCCACTACGTACCTCCGCGATACCAGTGGCGGCGATGCGATCCGTCTTGGAGAGGGCCGGGCGATGGCGTTGTCCCCCGATGGGAAGTGGGCACTTGCGCTTCAGGCAGGGCCGCCGCCCAGACTTGTTCTCTTACCGACCGGCCCCGGCGAGGAGAAGCGGCTGGCGCCATCCGGCCTCACCGAGTACTACTCGGCACGCTGGTTTCCCGGTGGAAAACGAATCCTCTTTGTGGCCGCGGGTTCCGATGCCCAGCCACGTTCTTACATTCAGGACGTTGATGGCGGCACAGCCCGCCCGATTGGTGACGAGACGATGCAGGCCGTTTTAGTTTCGCCGGATGAAAACCTGTTAGCCGGCCTCGGCGCTGCGGGAGAGTACGTATTGCGTCCCGTCGATGGCGGCCAGCCGCGACCGATTCGCGGCGCCTCGCCCGGCGACGACCTCATTCAGTGGAGCGCCGACGGGCGCTACCTCTATGTGCGGGGGCCGGGTGACTCCGCGTTGGAGTTCTTTCGAGTGAATCTTGCGACCGGCCGCCGGGAGCCCTGGAAGAGGATTGAGGAGGCCGATCCGGTCGGACTCATCGGCATTCAGCCCGCCGCAGTCCACATGACGCCGGATGGGAGATCGTATGCGTACTCATATTGGAAAACACTCACGGAATTGTATTTGGTAGACAACCTGAAGTAACGAAGCCAACTTGACTCAAATAATGCCGGGTATTTCTTAAACAACAAGACTGGAGGGGATTATGCGGAGATTTTCTGGCAATGCATTATTCGTCGCGATAGCGCTGGTGAGCGGAACAGCCGCCCTGGCCTGTGGCGACAAGCTTCTGGCTATTGGCCGCGGGGTCCGGTTTCAACGTGTGTATGCCGCGCATGAGGCCAACCTGGTGATCTACTCCGCTGGAACCCAGAGTGGCGCGACTCTCAGCGCCAAATTGCAGACCGCTTTGAGGCGGGCCGTTCACAACCTGCAACTCGTTCAGGGCGATGCGCAACTCGATCAGGCGTTGAAGTCGGGAAAAGTGGATGTAGTGCTCGTCGACTTCGCAGATGTCACTGCGATCACGCGGCAGTTGCAGTCGGCGCCATCGAGGCCCGTTATCGTCGCGATACTGGTGAAGCCTTCGAAGGCCGAGCTTGCCACTGCGCAAAAGGAGTACAGGTTCGCGCTGAAAGCGACCGCCGCGGATTTCGAATATCTGACGGCGATTGATGAAGCGATGAAATCAAGACTCAAGACCAGCGCCAGATCCTGATTCCATGGCGCCGTTCAGGAGGGGCCGTCGCGGCTTGTCATTTATCATAGCCGCCGGTTTATTAGTAATAGCCGCAAATGACGCCAACGCCCAGGCATGGGTGCTGCCTCGCGGAGAAGGCGCCATCAGCCTGACTTACCAGACAATCGACAACACAGGTCATCGACGCACTAATGGTTTTCTCGTGCCTCGCGGCCGGAGCATCGATATGTCGCTCTACCTGGAAGCCGAATACGGCTTCACCAACCGCTTTTCGGTGACCGCCGGCCTGCCTTATGTATTCGCGAAGTACACCGATCCCAACCCGCCCCCTCCGCCAATTCCCTTCCTTCCCGAGGACCAGTGCCGCTGCTGGCAATCGGGTTGGCAGGACTTTGGCGTTACCGCGCGTTATAACCTCGCGGGCGGCGCATCTGGCGCTTTTGTGCTGACGCCATCCGTGTCCTTCGGAACGCCGAGCCGCGATTACAATTTCCGAGGTGAGTCCGCGCTGGGCCGCAACCTGACAGAAGAGCGCATCGGGATCGATGCAGGCCGGCGCCTGGACGTAATTTCCAGAGATCTCTCGGTCGAAGGCGGCTATTCTTATGCCTTTGTCGAAAAAGTGATGGGCATTTCCACCAACCGCAGTAATGCCCGTGTACAAACCGGCTATTTCATAACAAGAAAGCTGCTGGTGCGCGGTGAGGCTTACTGGCAGCGTACGCACGGGGGACTACGGTTTGGATCTCCAGCACCCGCTGACCTGGTATTCCCGGGTGAGGTCAATACGCCCGAACTGTTGGATCAGCACGACCGTCTCCTGCGGGACAATTATTGGCATGCCGGCGGCGGCCTCGCGTACTCCTTCCCTCAATTCGATGTGTTGGCAACCTACATTGCCTTCGTTGGCGGCACCGATACGCACGCCGGACGCGCGCTTACGATCAGTTTCGTAGTGCCGTTCCGATTAGGCGGACCTCACCGCTGAATAAGTTCCGTGAGCCTTTGCTTTGGCAGTGAGCGCGAGCGTTTCCTCGTCTGGAAGGTCGATGTTGAAAGTCAAGGAAGCACCTTCCCGATATGTACGTACGGCGGTCTTTCCCAGGCGCGATCGCTGGAGGCCCGCAGTCAGGGTTCAGCAACCAGAAATCGAATGGGCAGCGGAATCTCAGCGCGAACGCTTGGTGACCAATTATTCGGATTCCCAATAATGGGGCGGCTCTCAATGCGCGTTTCTAATACACCGCGCCACGCGGCGCTGGCATTCAACTTAAATTATTGAAAACATGGAGCGGGAGACGGGGATCGAACCCGCGACGTCCAGCTTGGGAAGCTGGCATTCTACCGCTGAATTACTCCCGCTTGCCTTTGTTTTCTGCTACTTGACTGGCCAGCAAGGATTTAGCCGTTTTCGCTGCCAGTCCATACCTTCTCGCAAAGCCATTCCAACCATGGGGTCTGATCGTAAAACGGACAGTAAACTTCGAGCCGAAGCCGACGCTTGCACGTTCACCTCGACCAACGCGTTCTCGAGTGTTCCTGCCACTTCACGACATCATCAACATATCATAACGAGCCCGGCCCGAACTCTTTTCTCATACAAGATGAGCCTGAGAATGGCATTGGATTCTCATACAAGATTAGCCTGAAGGGCGGGATCGGGATGCTGGGGATTGGTCATCAGCATGGACGATTCGGAAGCGACGAGCCTGGAACAGATTCGGGCGTTTTTGGCAGGAAGCGGCGGGGTTCGATTTGCCGGACAGCGGCGGGAGGAAGTATACGCATAGACCGAGCGAACGCTGGTGCGACATCACTACGCCAGTCTGAACCGGCCGGACAAGGGGCTGCTGCGCGGGTAGGTGGCCCGCATGACAGGCCTGAGCCGGACGCAGGTGGCGCGGCTGATCGCGAGCTATGTCGAAAGTGGCCGTGTGAAGGCGGCGTCGTATCAACGCAGGAAGTTCGCCAGTCGTTATCAGAAATCCGACGTGGAACTGCTGGCCTATGTGGACAAGAGTCCGGGAACCTGAGCGGCCCGGCGACGAAACGGATACTGGAGCGCGAATACAGCGAATACGGCCAGGCGGCCTTCGAGCGTCTGGCGCAGATTTCGGTGGCGCAGATCTATCGCGTCCCCAACTCGGAGGTCTTCCTTGAGAAAATGCTCCGACACCGTGAAGTCATTTTGGCCCTGCATCCCAATCCAATCTCACCGCCCTTCGCGCGGTCAGCCTCAAGCAGGTTTGCCTTTGAGGTGACAGGATGCGAAGGTATGTTCTGGTTTGGCGCTGCGGCTCCAACCGAAAGGCGGCTCCGCCGCTCGGAACTGGAGAAATCCTGATCAGGAAGAAAGATTGCCTGGCTGGATCCTGGTTCCAGTCGCCGTGGAATTTATCGCGCCGAATCCGGATTTGCGCGAGTTCCTGATCCGAGACCTTGATGCCCGCCGGGTAGGATTCGGTATTTAAGTACCTTGAGGCCAGTTGAGGTAGAAGTCGCGGCGATGAGACTGACGTGGCCTGGAAACTTCGGAGAGGTTTGCCGCGCCAGTTCTGGCTGATGTACAAGAAGAGTCGGTGCTCGATCTTGTTCCACTTATTGGTGCCCCGCGGGACATGACAGACAATAATGCGCAGACCGGTTTCATCGGCCGGTTT
>JAICXC010000159.1 GCA_025980665.1 Bryobacteraceae bacterium | reverse complement strand
TTCTGGATCCCGGCAAAACCGAACTGCGCTTTAACAGCGAGTGGCTGGAACCGATGAAGTGGGAAGACCTGATCCGGCTGAGCGCCAAGTATACGGTGGCTCGCATCTTGGAGCGCGACGATTTCGCTAAGCGGCTCAAGGAGGGCACACCCATCTCCATGCATGAGCTGCTGTATCCGCTTGCTCAGGGGTACGATTCGGTGGCGCTCAAGTGCGACGTAGAACTCGGCGGAACGGATCAGAGGTTCAACCTGTTGGTCGGCCGCGAGTTGCAGCGCGATTTCGGCCAGCCGCCACAGATCGTCGGCACCATGCCGCTGCTGGTGGGAACGGATGGCGTCGACAAGATGTCGAAGTCGAAAGGCAACTACGTCGGGATTACCGAGCCTCCCAAGGTGATGTTCCGCAAAGTCATGGGAATCAGCGACGAGCTGATGTGGCGCTACTGGGAACTGCTGACCGATCTTACCCTGCCGGAAATTACGGCGCTCAAGATGCGCGAGCCGATGGGAGTGAAAAAAGAACTCGCTGGCCGCATCGTGGCCGATTTCCACTCCGCCGAGGATGCCAGGCAGGCCGCGGAAGATTTCACGCGTGAGGTGCAACAGGGTGCCGAGCCATCCGACATGGACGAACTGACTTTACCCAGCCACGAACGAATCGGTCAAGCGCTAGTCATGGCAGGGCTCGTCAGTTCGCGAACCGAAGGGGATCGTTTGGTGAAGTCTGATGCCGTTGACGTTAACGGGCTCCGGATCAAGAGCCCTGGACACACTCTTCATGCAGGAGTACACACGGTCCGTGTCGGGAAGAAGTGGAAACGTATCATCGTGAAAGCGTGAAGATCACATCGATGGGAGCTTCGACTTCCACCGGCTGGCCGTTAAGAACGGTCGGGCGATAAACCCACTGGCTCACCGCGTCGATCGCCGCCTTCCGCAGCAGCGGATGGCCGCTCAGCACCTGCAACCTCTGAATCGTCCCGTCCTTGGCGATGACGCCGAGCAGATGCACCGTACCCGAAATGCGAAACTCGCTTGCCGGGCGCGGATACATAGGCACAACCTTCTTGATCAGTTTCGCGGCCTGCACATCGCCGCCCACGAGCAGAGGAACTTCGGGCGGTTTGACGACTTCGGGCTTTACGGGCGCTGCCGCCGCGCCTTCGAATCGCGGTAACGAGGTCGACGATCCGATGGGTAGTGCGATAGCCGGTATCGCCGGAAGTGCAGGCGTATCGTAATTGACGATAGTCATGCCGGCCTGCGGATAGTCCGAATGAGGCACGACGCGCGGATGAAAAACGCTGGGTCCAGCAAGCCCGTTGGATGGGGCGGCCGGGTGCAACTCCGCGACGGGCGCTTCGGGTGGTCGCCACCGGGCCAGTACCGGCACGATATCCGGCATCCGCAAAACTGGAAGCACTTCGTGATAAAACAATGGCGCTACCAATAAGACACCGGCGACGAGAATTTGTGCCGTGAAAGACGCTGCAAATGTCGCGGTTTTTCTAGGAACGGAGTGATCGATTAGAAGCGATTGTTCGAACATGCCGGGATAGACACCCGCGGGCTCGAAAATGTTGCAGCATCAAAACTGGAAGTAGACGAACGGCACCGCTTTTTCCGTCACGCCGATCAGTTCGACCGTGAACAGCAATGTCACCACGGCAGCGACGTACCCCCAGGCAGGTCCGTGCGCGAGTCGCTCGATCCACTCCATTTTCTCTTCTAACAGCGCGATCGCCAGTGACGCAGCCACCATGCAAGTGAGCCACACGGGAATGAGACCGGCCTTCCCATGCCATATAAACATCTGTTGAATCACGTACGTGCTGTCATGTAGCGTGGTGGCGCGGAAGAACACCCAGCCGATGCAGACTAACAGGAACGTTATCAAGACACGGAAAGGATAAACTACCCAATTCGGCGGCTCCTGAAAGTGTTTGCGGCCAAAAACACGCTCCAGGCCAAGCAGTGCACCGTGATAGCCGCCCCAAATCACGAAATTCCAACTTGCGCCGTGCCACAAACCGCCCAGCAGCATGGTGAGCATCAAATTGCGATAAGTCATCAGCGAACCGTGGCGGTTGCCGCCCAGCGGAATGTAGAGATAATCGCGCAACCAGCGCGAGAGCGAAATGTGCCAGCGATGCCAGAAGTCGGTAATGCTGAACGCTAAGTATGGTCTGCGAAAGTTGGTCGGGAAGTGAAATCCCAGCAGCAGCGCCATGCCGATGGCCATGTCGGTGTAGCCCGAGAAATCGAAGAAGATCTGCATGGCGAACGCGACGACGCCGCTCCAAGCCGCCGGCGCGCCCGGGTGTGCCGCCAAATTCTGAAAGTAGGAATCCGCGATTTGAGCGAACTGGTCGGCCAGCGCCATCTTTTTGACGAGTCCCAGCAGAATCCAGAGAACTCCGCGCAGTGTTTCTTCGCTAATCGGAGGAGCCCACAGGTAATAATCGGCAAAGAACTCGCGCGCGCGGACGATGGGGCCGGCCACCAGCTGAGGAAAAAACGCGATAAACAGCGCGTAATCGATGGGATTGCGTATGGCTTTTTGCTCGCCGCGGTACACGTCCACCACATAGGAAATGCTCTGGAAGGTGTGAAAGCTGATCCCTAACGGCAGCACGATGGAGCGCGCGAAGGCATGCGGATCCTTGCGCAGCGCCTCGGCCAGCATGCCGGCCAGAAAGTTGTAGTACTTGAAAAATCCGAGGAATCCGAGATTGGCTGCCAGGCTGGCAACTAGAAACAGTTTCCGGCGGCTTGGCGATTCGACGCGCTCCATCCAGATGGCGGCCACATAATCGATCACGGTCAACGAAAGCAGCAGGGGCGTGAATCGCCAGTTCCAGCTCATGTAAAAAACGTAGCTGGCGATGAGCAGAATCCATTTGCGAAAGCGCTTCGGCGAGACGTAGAAGAGCCCGATCGTTACCAGCAGAAACACAAAGAACTGCGGGGTGTTGAACAGCATGCGGGGTTAGCGCGGCGGCCCCAGAATGCGGCTGACTTCCTGCGTGATCATGAGCGAGAAGGGCACCATGCCGGGTCCATTCAGATGCATTTCATCGCGAAAGAATTCCGGTTTTTCGAGCGAATCGAAGAAGTGCTCGTCGATGAGGGTGACGTTTGGCTCCATGGACAGATCGCGCACCGAGCTGTGCGGATTGTAGCGAGGCTGATCGGGACGGACGAAACCGCCGCGCGGCAGGCGCAGGAAAATCAGGCGCGTGGGCGAACTGCGATAGTGTTCGTAAATCTTGCCCAGCCAGTGCGTCAGGTAACGGCTCTCGTTCCCGGTTTCCGCTGGAAGCGGGTCCAGCAGGCGAAATTTCAATTTCTGCACGAGCCCCGGATCGGCGTTCGGCGGCGCAATGAGAGTTTTGGCCGCCCAATCCACATGGAAGTCCGCGAGCGTATCAGGCGGACCGTCATAGTTGTAGTTCCAACTAAACGCATCACGGCGATTCAGCTTGGCATAGCGCAGCCGGCTCCGAGGGTGAAGCAGTAAGTCCTGAAAATCGCGCTTGTAGACCAGACCCTTGAGAAAAATTCCGCGCGCGGCTTTCCACTGCCAGTCAGGGTCGTGATAGGAACGGCTAAATTCCCACCAATCGCTGAGCTGCAGGCGGGCGATGAGGTAGCTCAAGTCCTCATTGTTATCGTTTTCGTCGTTCCATCTTTCGGCGTCATCGTAGCTCTCCACCGCAATCACGATCGCGCGATACCGACGGGATGTGGGATCGGCATCACGCAGCATGTAATACCAGGCGCGCGGCGATGCTCCCGCTGTAGCGATCGTTCCAAACGTGTATCCCGTCTCAGCCGTGTGCCGGTTGGAAAGCCGCGGCAGCAGGAGCATCCGCGAGTCGCCTATCCCCAGGATCTGCGGGCCGGTCTTCGGACGCTTAATCTCGTTGCGGAGAATGGTCTCGACGTAGCCGGTGGAGGCGTCCGGATTGAGGATCCAGGGATACAAGCCGGTGTGGAAAACGGCGCCTTCAATGGCGGCGAAAGCGATGACGCTAGCAAACAGGACGGAAGCGGCGCGCATCACGATTCACCCACTAGATGATTCTCGCTTATACGATGCGGCCGTCGCGCATGGTCACCGTGCGATGAGCGTAAGCCGCCGCTTCAGGATTGTGGGTAATCATCAGAATCGTCTGGCCAAGGCGCTTATTTAGCCCTTGCAAGACCGAAAGGACCGCGGTTGAGTTTTCGGTGTCCAGGTTACCGGTGGGCTCGTCCGCAAGAAGTAGAGCGGGATGATTCACTAAAGCCCGCGCAATGGCGATGCGCTGTTGTTCACCGCCCGATAGCGCGCGAGGCTTATGCTTCAGGCGGCTGGCGATGCCCAATAATGCGAGGGTTTCGTCGAATTGAGGATCGCGCTCATGCCCTTTCTTACCCGCGATGTCCCTGGCGATCTCGATATTGTCGGCGCCGGTGAGCGTCGGCAGCAGATTGTACTTCTGAAACACGAAGCCAACCGTTGTCTTCCGCAGCAGGGTGCGATCCGCTTCACTCATCTTGATTAAGTCGCGCCCGTCGATCAGCACGGTCCCGGAAGTGGGTGGCGTCAGGCCTCCCAGGATATTAAATAGTGTGGATTTTCCGGATCCGCTCGGTCCCACGATGGCGACGAACTCGCCGCCTTCGATCTTGAGATCGACACCGCGGAGAGCGTGGACTTCGATCTCGCCGACGCGGTAAGTCTTGGTAAGATTCTGTGCCGTTACTTCAGTCATGGGACCTCAGTCATACGCCAAGGCCTCAATTGCGTCCTGCCGGGCCGCTCGCAGGCCAGGGTAGAGAGCACCTACGATGGAACCGGCCAGGGCGATTCCCGCGACCGTGAGGTACCAATCGGGAACGATTTCTTGCGGCATGGACGCGGCGAATATCGCCATCAGCGAGCGCGTCCCATAGGTCATCAGAATTCCAACAACCGTCCCGGTCAGCGCCAGCAATACGGTTTCGCGCAGGAGGATTCCGACGATATACGCGGGCGAAGCCCCCAGGGCTTTCAGAATCCCGATTTCCCGCGTACGCTCCAGCACGGCAGTGTACATGGAGAGACAAACCACCAGAAATCCGATCAGAACCGCAATCCCGATCACCACACGTGTGAAGGCCTCGATATACGGGACGCTATTTACGCTGAACAACGAGACGAAGTCCTCGATCGAGTCGATCTTGTAATTCGTGAGCAATTTTTGCAAATCGTCTTTGACCCCGGCGGTGTTCGCCGGACTGTCGAGCTTAACGTAGATGGTAGAAACCAAACCGCGCGCCTCGAATAACTGCTGTAGCGCTCCGATGTCGCCGAATGTCCTGGATAGCTTGCCCTCCTCGACGATCCCCGATACGGTCCAGGTGTGTGCCAAGTCGGTGGTACTTCCGGGCTTGAGATGATGCTGCTTGGCGTAGACGTCATCGACCACAATTTCATCGGGAGCCTGAAACATCCGCCCTTTTTTGACCTTTAGCCCGCCGCTCATGGCATTGAATTCGTCGACATGAATCCCGGTGATGGAGTTGAACGAGTCGATGTATTTAACGAACGTTCCAGTGGCCATCGCGACGTGCGGCTGAGCCCGCACCACGTTGACGACTTTCTCCGGCATGGTCAGTGAAAATGTGAACCCGGCGCTATCGGGCGGACGAATGAGGATGTCCGCTCCGGTGCCTCTGGAACGCGCCGCCATGTCGCCCAGCACGCCCCGGCTGACGCCGACCAGAGTGAGGATCAGAGTGACCTCGACCCCAATAGCGACCACGCTGAGCAGTGTCCGCACCGGACGGTGCTTTAGATTTTCGAAAACCAGACGATATATCAACGTTCTATCTTACCAGCCGGGCTTACCAGCCACGCTTGCGTAATCACTCCCAGCGCGGCAATCACCGCCGTTTCCGCGCGCAGGATCAACGGCCCCATGGATACGGGAGTCCACCCGGCAGCGCCAAAACAGCCGTGCTCGTCTTCTGTCCAGCCGCCCTCCGGGCCAGTAAGGATGGCTACGGTATCCTGGTCCGTGCGCACAGCAGGCAGCGCGTGGAAAAGCGGCACGGCTCCCAGGTTTTCGTCCAACACGTAACGATAGGTCGCGGGGCGCGCCATCGCATCTGCCAGCGAAATAGGCTCTTCGATCGCCGGTAGATGGGCTCGTCGGGATTGCTGGCTGGCTTCGAGTGCGATCCTACGCCAGCGCTCCAACCGTTTGGCGGCGGCCTTCTCCAAGCCGCGCTCGCTGCGGGTGGCTTCAATCGGAACGATTTCGGTCACACCCAGCTCCGTGGCTTTTTCGACAATCCATTCAAAGCGATCGAACTTGATGAGAGCGGCGTACAGTTCGAAACGTGCGGAGGGCGCTGCCGCCGGGAGCTTTTCCAGCGTACGGAAAATGACACTTTCCTTGCGGGCGCTCTCGATCTCCGCCAGATAAACGTTGCGGTTGTCGGAGATTTCGAAGCGCTGGCCGGCTTCCACACGAAGCACCCGGCTCAGATGACGAGCCTCTTCGCCAGTGATCTGGGCCTTACCGTTGCGGACCTCGTCCACAAAGAATCTTCTGCGCATGCGTATCCTAAGTGTTAATGATCG
Organism: Bryobacteraceae bacterium; assembly: GCA_025980665.1. GTDB lineage: Bacteria > Acidobacteriota > Terriglobia > Bryobacterales > Bryobacteraceae > Palsa-187. Next base: position 2,109 of record JAICXC010000159.1, on the reverse strand, counting down.
CCCATCTGCGGGGAACGCTCCTCGAAAAACATCCGAATCTGGTGATCGTCGACACTGGCGGCGTCGGCTATGAAGTGACGATTCCCGTATCAGCCTATTCGTCGCTGCCCGAAACGGGAGCGGAAGTGCAACTGCACATCCACACACACGTGCGCGAGGACGCCCTGCTGCTTTTCGGGTTCATGTCCGCCGCCGACAAAGCTCTATTCGAAAAACTGATCACCGTTAGCGGCATCGGGCCGAAGCTGGCGGTGACGGCGCTGGGTGGGCTGACTGCACCAGATCTGGCGCAGGCGATCCGCGAGGGATCGGTCGAGCAACTAGTTCGGATTCCCGGCGTCGGCAAGAAGACTGCGGAGCGGATGGTGCTGGAGTTGCGCGATAAGCTGGACCTCCTACCAGGAATCGCGCGCGCGGCCGCTGCTTCGGCTAAGAGCGCGTTCAACAACACCGAAGAAGATGTAATTTCCGCACTCGCGAATTTCGGGGTCGCGCGGCCGGCGGCGGAAGCTGCGGTGACTAAGGCGAAATCCGCAACCGAGGAAAACGATTTCGACGGACTCTTCCGCCGGGCTCTTAAGCTGGTTCGTTAGGTGCACCTAGTACACTGAAACTTCATGCGCGAAGATGGCATTGTTTCCGCGTCGCTCAATGAAGACGAGCGGCAATTCGAGGCCACTCTTCGTCCGCACAAACTAGCCGACTTCTCCGGCCAGGCTAAGGTCAAGGAGAATCTGTCGATCGCCATTGAGGCTGCCAAGCGCCGCGGCGAGGCCATGGACCACGTATTGCTCTATGGACCACCTGGCCTGGGAAAAACCACGCTCGCCGGGATCATCGCCGCTGAACTGGGCGTAACGATCCAGCAGACCTCGGGACCCGTGCTGCAAAAGAAACTCGACCTGGTCGGGATTCTGAGTAACATCCAGGAGCGCGAAGTTTTCTTTATCGACGAAATCCACCGTCTGCTGCCGGATGTCGAGGAGATGATTTATTCGGCGCTCGAGGATTTCCGCATGGATATCCTGATCGGCACCGGGCCTGGGGCGCGCACGGTGGCGATGGAGCTGAAGAAATTCACAGCCATCGGCGCAACCACACGGCAGGGACTGATCAGCGCACCCCTGCGCGGACGCTTCGGATTGGTTCTGCGGCTGAATCACTACGAAGTGGACGAATTGGCTCGGATCGTGGCGCGTTCGGCACGGCTGCTTGAGATTGAAGTGGATGCTCCCGGCGCCGAGGAAATCGCGAGGCGCAGCCGCGGAACACCGCGTATCGCCAATCGGCTGCTGCGGCGTGTGCGCGATTACGCCCAGGTGCGCGCCGCGGGACATGTCGATGCCCACGTCGCGGAACGCGCACTCGACCTGCTTGAAGTGGATCGCTTCGGACTTGATGAGATCGACCAGAAGATCATGCTTACCGTTCTCGAAAAATATAGCGGTGGGCCGGTGGGTCTGAATACAATCGCAGCATCCATTGACGAAGAACCGGACACGATCGAAGAAGTCTACGAGCCGTACCTGATCCAACTCGGATTCCTGGACCGCACGCCGCGCGGCCGCATGGCCACTGAGCGGGCCTTCGAATACTTCAAGATTCCCAGGCGCATTCGCGGCGCACAAAATACCCTGTTTTAACGATGAAAACGGCGTATTTGGGGCTCGGATCGAATCTGGGCGACCGGCAAGCGAATCTTGCTGACGCCATCCGGCGACTAGCCAACGAGCGCGTGCGTGTCTCGCGCACATCCTCGATCTGGGAAACCGAACCGCGCGATATTCTTGACCAGCCTTGGTTCTTGAACCAGGTGGTTGAGGTCGAAACCGACCTCTTCCCGCGCCAGTTGTTCCAGCACCTCCAGCGTATTGAGCGCGAGATGGGTCGCGTAAAGCGAAGGCCCAAAGGCCCGCGACTAATCGACCTGGACATCCTGCTGTACGGCAACGCTGTGGTGAAATCACCAGAGCTGGAGATCCCGCATCCTCGAATGACAGAACGAAGATTTGTCCTGGCGCCGCTAGCGGAGCTTGCGCCGGATCTGCGGCACCCGGTGCTGAAAAGAACCGTGCGCGAACTGCTGGCGGAAGTCGCCGGGCAATCCGC
>JAICXC010000192.1 GCA_025980665.1 Bryobacteraceae bacterium | reverse complement strand
CTTGCGCCGGATCTGCGGCACCCGGTGCTGAAAAGAACCGTGCGCGAACTGCTGGCGGAAGTCGCCGGGCAATCCGCCCAAAAGAGCGGCGATTAATCTTGTCACAGCGGCATCAGAGCCAGGACCGCAGGCTGGTCTTTCAGTCCGCTCCCGCCAACTGGAGCCACTTTCCCCGGTAAAGATAATTGACCACGGACGCCTTCCCGACGAATGCGTCATTAATTCCCTGGTGATCGATCGGCGGAGGCGGCGCGCCGCCATAAGCCTTATAGTGCTGCGTGATGTATGCCTTGCCCGCCGGCGTAATTGCCCTCGAGTAGACCATTTTTTCGTCCTCCTCACTTTGAAGACGGTCGATATCTTTCGTTTCTGCAATCCGCCCGGGGTTGACCTCCGAGGCATTCCAAAAGATTAGAATCGAGGAACTTCGTCCCACCGAACAAAGGACGGCCCAATCCGTCTGACCGGGCCGCGCGAACTCGCCCCGGATCACATTCTGAGGCCCTTTAATCATCGGCACCTGGGGAATGCTGCATCCACGCCGTTGAAGTTCGGCGATAAGATTTTTGGGCAGCTCGGGAAAGGCTGTCGGACTGAGCCGAACAACCTGTCGGTCGGCCGTTTCGAGCAAACGTTGAAGATCGGGCGAGAGTTGCGCCAGACCCGATCCCGCGACCGTCGTGAAAGATAGTATGAACCCGAACCGACTTACATGTTTAGACATTGGTCTCCGCCGGCCTCTGCGTGACGATTTTCACCTTGGCGATGCGGTTGCGATCCATTTCCTGGACGATAAACGTATGCGATTCATGCGTCACGGAATCGCCCGGTGCCGGAATGTAACCCAGGCGGAAGAGGAGGAAACCGGCCAGGGTTTCAAAGCCCGCATCCCCCGGAAGCTCGATCCCGTATTGCGAGGCCAGATCGCGAATGCTGGTACCGCCATCCACCTCGATTACTAACGCGCCGGCGACCGGGAGAGGGCGGCGCACATCGTGCTCGTCTCCAATCTCGCCGAACACCTGCTCCAGGACATCCTCCAGCGTCACCATGCCGGTGATGGTTCCGAATTCGTCCACCACCATCGCAAGGTGCGTGTGGTGCTCCCGAAATTCGTCCGCCAACTGGTTCAATGGCTTGGTTTCCGGAACCACCAACAGCTCGCGAAGGTAGCGCCGCAGACGAAACGGAATCGCAGGCTGGCGGCGATCGGTGGCATTCTTCCGCTCGCGCCAGACGCGTACTAGGTCCTTATAGTGAACGAATCCAATGATGTGCTCGGGCTTTCCTTCGTAGACCGGAATGCGCGAGTACTTGTGTTCCAGAGTGATGCGGAGTAGTTCGTCCAGGCTTGCTTCGGCGGACACCGAGACGATGTCGATCCGCGGCGTCATGATCTCGCGCGCGTAGATTTCCTTCAAGGTAAGCAGTTTCTGGATCGCGTCCTCCTCGAACGTTTCCAGGTGCCCCGCACGCCGGCTGGATTCCAGAATGAACTTGAGCTCCTCGGCCGAATGCCCCCCGCCCCCGTGGCCCTTGAGACCCAGGGCTCGGGACAGTCCCCCGGAAGCGCGCTCGACCACGAACACAAAAGGTGCGGAGATGCGGTAGAAGATCAACAGGACGGGCGCGACCAGAAGAGCCAGCCGGTCAGCCTTATCAAGCGCCAGGTTCTTGGGCACCACCTCGCCGACCACCACATGCACGAAGCTCATCGCCAGGAATGCCACGGCAAAACACGCGCCGTGCAGATAGACTTCCTGAGCGGGCGTGAGCGATAGCGTGAACAACCCCAGGATCGCGTTGTACAACGTCTGCTCCCCGGCCCAGCCGAGCCCCAGACTCGCCAGCGTGACGCCGATCTGGGTGACGCTGAGCAGCCGTTCAGGGTTCGCCAGCAGCTCCAGCGCGGCGCGTGCGGATACGTTGCCCTGACCAGCCAGTTCGGCGAGCCGGGAACGCCGCACGGACACCAGCGCGACTTCGGCCGCCGCAAAGAAACCGTTCAGCGCGACGATGGCCAGCAGTAATGTGAAGCGGAGAGACATTTTAGTCCGCTAGAATTGGAGTTTGCTATTCAATACGCCGCTGTTACGGGCGATCAATCTGAGCATAGCGGTTTTGCTGGTGGCACTCGCAGGCGCAGCATACTGGATCGCCTGGCGGCCTTTGCCCCAGACTTCGGGCGAAATCGCCGCACCGGTCAGCGCCCGAGCCACCGTGAGCCGCGACGCGCTGGGCGTCCCCCACATCTCAGCGGCGTCTTGGGAGGATGCGATCTTCCTGCAGGGCTACGTCACAGCGCAAGACCGGATGTGGCAGATGGACGCACTCCGCCGCCTGGCCGCCGGGGAACTGGCGGAGGTGATCGGGCCCGCGGCGCTCAATCAGGACCAGGAGTCGCGGCGGCTTCGCTTGTCACGCATCGCCGAGGCCCAGGCCAAAACTTTGACGCCCGAGACCAAAGCTATCTTTGCAGCGTATGCTCGCGGCGTGAATTACTATCTGGAAACCCATCGCACCCGACTACCTCTCGAATTCACGCTGTTGAACTACAATCCTCGGCCGTGGCGAATCGAGGATTCACTGCTGGCCGCCCTGCAGATGTTTCGCATGCTTACGACGTCCTGGCCGGATGAGATTCGCAAGCTGCACATGCTCGAAAAAGGCGACAGAGCGAAGGTCGAGTTCCTGTACCCTGCCCGCACCGGAACCGAAGTGGCTCCGGGATCGAACGCCTGGGCCGTCTCCGGAGCGCACACCGTCAGCGGTAAGCCGATTCTGGCGGGCGATCCGCATCTGGAATGGTCCATTCCCTCGCCCTGGTACCTGGTGCATTTGAAAGGTGGCGATTTGGACGTGACAGGCGCTTCGCTGCCGGGCATTCCGGCGGTGATCGTAGGGCACAACCGCCGCGTCGCATGGAGCGTGACGAATCTCGAATTTGACGTTCAGGATCTGTATGCCGAGCAAATCGACCTGCAGAACGGACATTATCAGATGAACGGCCAAGTGCGTCAAGCCGCGCTGGAGCGCGATTGGATCGGCGTAAAAGGACAAAAGCCTCGTCAAGGGGATACCTGGATCACCGCGCATGGGCCGATATTTCTGAATGACGGGGGCCATAATTACGCACTCCGATGGACCGCAGCCGACATGCCCACCATGGAGTTCCCGTTCCTCGCGCTGGATCGGGCTCGAAACTGGGAGGAGTTCAACCAGACGCTGCGGACCTATTCCGGTCCAGCGCAGAATTTCATATACGCGGACGTCGACGGGAACATCGGATATCATGCCGCAGGCGTGCTCCCGAACCGGCAAGGCTGCCGCGGCGACGTTCCGGCAGACGGCGCCACGAACAATTGCGACTGGGCCGGAGCCATCCCCTACGACGATCTCCCGCAAGTCTACAATCCCCCATCCGGCATCATCGCGTCCGCGAATCAGGATCCATTTCCGGCGGATTATCGTTACGCGGTAAATGGCGGGTTTGCTCCTCCTTACCGGGCGCGCGAAATCCGCACGCTGCTTTCGGGGCATGAGAAATGGAAGCCCGAGGAGATGCTGGGCGTCCAGAAGGACGTGTACTCGGAGTATCTGAGCTTTCTGGCGCGACAGGCCGTACAGGCTTGGGACAAGCATCCGAACTCGAGCGCCCAAATGCGCAGCGCCGCCGACACGCTACGGAACTGGAACGGGCAGACGGAAAAGAAAACTGCTGCTCCGATGGTCGCATCTCTGCTGGATAATGAACTGCGCAAAGCCGCCGCGAAAGCCGCCGCGCCGGGCACGGAAGGCGAGTATGCCGCGCGGATGGCTCCCGTGGTGATCGAGAAACTACTGCGCGAGCGCCCGGCAGGCTGGTTCAAAGATTATGACGATTTGCTCATAAACTCGCTATCCGCGGCCATCAGCGCCGGAGAGAAACTGCAAGGGTCGAACGTCGCTGCGTGGGACTATGGGCAAACCATCGAGCTGCGCCTGGTTCATCCAGTGGGTGGTGAGTTGCCTGTGATCGCACGATACTTCAACATCGGCCCGGTTCCGATGAGCGGGTCGTCGACTAGCATCAAGCAGACTACAACTCGGCTGGGCCCGTCGCTCCGCATGGTGGTCGATCTCTCGAATCTGGATCAGTCGCAGGCCAACCTCGTAACCGGAGAATCCGGGCACGTCTTGTCGCGGCATTACACGGACCAGTGGGGCGCCTACTACGGCGGCACCAGTTTCCCGATGCAGTTTGACAAGATCGATGCCAAGGATACGCTGGTCGTTGACCCGCTCTAGTTTCGGTTTCCTCGTCCGGGACCAAATCCACCTGGCCCGCGGCCTCCAGGTCCCGCTCCTCCACCCATTAAGGGACCCAATCCATTCCCGACCTGAGCTTGCTGTTCGGGGTTCAGGACCGTAGCGTAGATCTGGCCGGCGGCGTTGGCTCGAATGACCTCCTCCTGCTCTTGCAGGTTCGATAGCTGGAGCAGCGTCGAACTGATCTGACTCTGGTTGTTGGCCTTAATCGCCGTGGTCAGCGTGGTCCGCAGAGTCTGGATCTGCGGGGTTAAAGCTTGCCGCTGCGTCTCTACATTCGTCAAAATCTCCAGCACTGTGGCTGGCTGCCCCCCGGTTAGATTAAAGAATCTGGTCAGCCGATCGGTCTCCCGCTGCGCGATCTGTGCCGGGGTAGGCGGCGTTGCATTAACCCCGCGACCTGGCCGTTGCGCGTATAGAGCGCTCCCTGCGATGAGAACAATAGTAAGAATGCGATTCATGCTCATATTACGACGCCCTCACATCCATTGACGCGCCATTTCGAGGACAGATTACATCCGTCTTCGCGCGCGGTGATATCATTTCCCCGATGAAACACGTTCTTTTACTCGCCTCGCTGGCCTCTCTGATGCTGGCGCAAACCCTTCAGGAAAACAGTGCCGAAGTACGCTTCCAGCTCGACCTCAAGGTGCCCGATGCGGCGCTCGTGTCGTACTTGCCAAAAGGTTGGACGCCCAACGTCGCAGCCCAAGGCGCGGCCAAGGACTGCAATCTGCGCGCGGTCTTCATCGACCGCGTCACCATCAACGGACCCGACGGTAAGCCGGTCGGCAAGGGTTCGAATCGCCTGGTATACCTGGTGGCACCCGTGAAGGATGCCTTTGGAACGAATGTGCAATTGGTGATCGGCGGATTGACCGAGGATCCGGCGGACGCTCCTGGACCCTTTGGCAACTATCTGCT
>JAICXC010000053.1 GCA_025980665.1 Bryobacteraceae bacterium | reverse complement strand
TCCTCACCGCTGAACGCGACGAAACGGAAAGTATGGCGTCGCTGCACGCCTTCGATCCCCTGGTAGAGGCTCGGCAGCAAGCTGGCCCCGCTCCAGTTGTCGATAACTCCGTCACCAGCCTCCACTAGATCAAAATGCGCGCCGACGACGATTACGACTTCGGTCGCGCCCGGCAAGGTGCAGATGAGGTTGGGTGCTTTTAGCCCTTGACGCGTTGTTCGGTGAGCCTCTCTCCCGCACAGCCTGCATCCTCAAAAATCTGACGGACGGCGGGTTCGCGCTGGTCGTTCTTCGATACATATGCCCCGAGGCGCTTTTCGATAATATCTTGAGAGACGGTGGAAAACCGTATGGTTGTTTGAGCGATGGCGGTAGACACGCACACTAACAAGAGAAAAAATCGAGTCACATCGCCCATTCTAGGCAGTAAGAGTTGGTTTTGGAGGGTCATCTTCCGCTGGGAATTCCAGTTAGCCGCCTCAGGCGCGACTCATACATATGTCGAAGCGGCCTATGTGCGCCGTCCGTTCGAAACAGCGTCGCCATTGATCATTTCAGCCTTGCCTGCTTCAGTATAGATTTTCTGCACATCTACACTGGGCCCGAAACGGTTCTGCCGGTCGAGACAGATCGCCTCAGCCGTGGCGAAAATTAACTTGGTCCGCGGCGGAGTGCGGGAATCGATCTGTCATACTGACGCAGGGAGTTTAAATGAACCGTACTATTCTTGCAGTCTGTTTCCTTTGCGCCGGGTGCGCATTCAGTTACGCCCAAGGCCAAGCCGACGCGAAGAAGCTTGCTGGCGTGCTCAGAGGTGATAACGCCGGGGCGGCAGCCAACAACCGGCAGTGCAAAATGTTCACCAAGGCAGAGGCCGGTCAGTACATCGGCCAAGCCGTCGATCACGCGGAAAACGCGGCGTTGGGGATGGGATGCCAGTGGACTACTTCTGGCCAGAACGGGTCCGTACTGGTCCAGGTGGTTCCGGCTCGATACCATGAGAAGCCTTCTGGTGCGCGCGGTTACAAAAAATTGCCGGACATTGGAACGCAGGCGTTTGTTGTGCCGGAAATGGGCGGCTGGCACGCCGGTTCTCTTAACGGAACGAGTGCCGTCCACGTCATGATAAGCGGTAAGGGTGCGAGTGAAGCGAAGGCGGTGGAGCTCCTGAAGGAATCGATGAAGCGCGACACTGCCTTGCCAAAGTAACAGCTGCAATCTTCGCAAGTTCGCGTATCGATATCAGTTGTCGGCAGGCTGCTGGTCGATATGGTCGATGACCAAGACGGATACCGGCCGTTTTTGCTCGACCAGCTTCAGCCCGAGTTGTTTCTCGACCGCCTCGAAAAGCGTCACACCACCGATAGGATCGGCTGCCGCGCCCGCGGCGCCTGTGGCGTCGGGAGGACGAGCCAGCGTGGCGAGCAGTGCGGGCGCAATCGGTGAGAACGTCAATGTGAAGTCGTAGCCGCCTTCTAGGCCCGTTGCGTCTATTACAGGGGTGTGTATATAAGTGCCCGCGAGAAATTGAAGTTTCTCGGCTAACTGGGCCATGCTCATGTTTTGGAATTTAATCGTCGTGGACGGCGCGGAACTGCCGTTCAAGATAATTGGCACATTCGAATTGGTCCATTTTGTCCGAGTGGTCGGGTCCGCCTTCTTGAGCTTCGGTTTAGGAGCGGTTAGCGTGTAGGCGGTGAGGGAGCGATCCTCGAAGTGCACGGCGAGCTTGAACCGATCCGCTAACAGCGCCTGCAGCATCTTATAAACGCTATCGATATCCATCGGGGTATTGGGCACGGATTGCGCCGCGTCTCCCGGCACTTTCGCGACGATTGAGTACCGGTCTGTATCCATCCACTTAGGTGCGCCGACAATGGAATCGTTTTGGATACCCCAAGCCTGCTGCATCAGTTGTTTCAGCGTCAGGCCGGAAATCTCTACGCGGCCGCCCGGCTGCATCCGGATTCCTATCGCAATGGGGCCCGCGGCAGCGCCAGGGGTGGGAGGGACGAACGGCTTGATCGTCGCGACTTCGAATTCCGTCGGGTAGGCCGGAATTTTTTGCGCCACGTCCGGCTCGTTCGGCGATGGCCGGCTGGCCTTTTCCACGACGAAGACGGGAAGCGTGAGAGTTTGCTGCTCCAGCTTCAGCCCGAGTTGTTTGTCGAGAGCATCCGGCAACGTGATCGCGTCACCGCCGGCGGCGGTTCCGGGAAGGGTGTATTTGAAGGTGAACTCCCACTTTCCTTCGAGCCCGGTCTTGTCCTGCACGGGATTATTCCCAATGAACTGCGGAGCGAGGGCCATTCCGGTCATTCCCTGGGCGAACGCTGCCATGGTCATGTTGCGGCAGGCATAAGAAACTGTAAGAGCCTGCGGGACGGCCGGGGCGGCGTCTGAACGACGAGGTTGATCCAACGAAAGCCGGCACCCGGTATCGCCTGAGCCGTCGGCTTCCTTCAGCTTCTGCTTGCCCTTAGGGGCCGTCAGCGCATAGGCGGAGAGAGGTCTCTCTTCTTTGCGCATCACGAGTTGGAAACGATCGGCCAGGAGAGCCTGGAGCATGAGCTTGGCATCGGCGACTGAAGTTTTGGAAGGAATCCGGGCGCTTATATCGAAGCGGTCATATTCCAGCCAATTTGGCCCCTCGAGAACCTTGTCCGCGGTAACATCGTAGGCCCTGACGATCAAATCGACGAGGGTAGCGTTTCGAAAGTCATAGCGACCCGCACCGCTCATAAATGGGCCGCGCGCGAACTGGATAGTGGAACGGCTAGGGTGGACATCGGCGGCTTCAAACCGGGGAGAGGTGCCGGCCGTTTGACCGAATACGGCGCAAGCAGCGAAGGTGGACACAGTGATGCGGAGAATAGTACGCACGGTTTCTAGCCTCCTTAAATCATCTTCTAACTGTTCCAGAACAAACTGAGCAATAGACGCACCCACGCGCCGAAAGTATCGATAAATGCGATCGATATCGAGTATATTCCTTGTATTCGATGTACGCAAAGCCGCCCTGCCGGTGACGGCTAGGGGGCAACAGGTCTGACCGCCACAACGACGTCGGTAGATTTGCCGTGGTAAATCACTTTCAGTTTTTCCGCGTCGATGAACGGTTGATGAAACGTCACTCCCATGACATAGACGGGTTTGCCGGGAGAAGGATGAAGCTCGTCGGATATCAGAGAAAATTCGGGGAATGTTTCCCGCCCGGAAACGACCCGATAGAAATTCAGCGGGGCGTGATATAAATCGCTGACGGCCACGTCGGTCACGCCCGAGGCGTGGTTCAATCCCGCTAGAACCGCATAGACGTCCTTCACGTCTTGGTCCCACTGATATTCCTCGAAATAACTTACTCGGAGGCACAGCAGGAAATAGGCGGCCACGCAGAACAATGCCGCGGTGGTGCCTATGCGGAGACACTTCGAGGCCATAGAGCGGGCGGGCGATGCGGCGATGGCCGCTGCGATCAGTGTGAAGATCGGCAACAGGAAGATTCCAGTGCGTGCCTTGGGCAAGGGCAGGTTATCGAATCGGAATGCCATCCAGTGGAGCAGGATCGTCAAGACTACGACCGCAGCGAGCGCAGCCGCGAATCCGGCAAGCCATCGCTGGTTGGACTGTTTAAGAAAGGAGCCATCCAGCGCGGCCACGACCAGTTGGGCGATGCAGAGGATTCCAGCATAAGGCAGAAGGTGCGCCCTGAGGGGGTGGATGGCTTTGTACCATCCTGAATCGTGAAATCGGGGGTCGAGTTGATGTAGCGAAGGTTCGATCAAGCTGCGTTCCATTTCCTGGAGCGAATGTGCGCCGTACCACAGCTCGCCACCGGGCCAGTGGGTGAGCGGATAACCACAGATCAGGAGGGCGACAGAAAATCCGGGAAGAACACAGAAACCGATAATACGGAGACTGGAATCATTCCCACGGGTCCTCAGCGACCAGATTGCGATAGCCAAAAACGCTGCGGCATCCACGAACGCGAAGGAAAAATTCGCGGTGAACGACAGGCCCAACGCCAGCGATGCCAATGCGCAGGACTTCGAGAGTGAAGCGCCGGGCGTCTGGTGATGCCACAGAGGAATCGTAATCGCCGCGAGAAGGAAAGCGTTCGCGAGGCCGTAGCCGCGGGCGGCTACCATGAAATCCAAAATGAACGGGTTGTAGATGAGGCAAAGGAAAACGGGGAGTTGAAGACTGAACCGGCCGGTGAGGCTTTGGCACAGGAAATAGCAAATTGAGATGTACAGGATCGCGCCAAGCAAGGCTGGCAGACGTACCGCGAGGCTGGACACGCCGAAGGCGTGCGTCGAAAGCCACATCAGAAGGGAATTGAGGACGTGATTATTGGAGGAGGGAAAAAACGGGGAGTACGTCGATCCGGAGGCCCACCAAAAGTAAGTGGTCGCTTCGTCAAGGGTGATGGCTTGCGAGCAGGCTCGGAAAATCGCCAAGCCGAAAGCAAAAAAAGCCGCGGCCAGCAACATCGACCGTTGCCAGACGCGCCGCTCCAAAACTGTTGCCAAAAGGGCCTTCGAATCGTTATTTGGGCGTGATCTTCAGCAGCGAGTTGGTATCGGTGAGCACGTAGATCATGCCGTCCGGGCCGAAACGCACGTCACGGATGCGCGTACGGATGCCCGGCTCTAGCAGCAGAGGTTCCTCGCCAATCACCTTGTTCGTCTTGTAGTCCATGTGCAGCCGATCGAGCAACTGGCCGCCCAGGCCTCCCACGAAGATACTGTCCTTCCATGCGGGAAACTGATTGCCTTGGTAAAACGCCAACCCGGACGGCGCGATCACCGGATTCCAGTAGTAGCGCGGCTGTTCCATGCCTGCCTTCTCGACGATACCTTCTGTGATCGGTTGGTTGTTGTAGTCGATGCCATGGCTGATGACCGGCCATCCGTAGTTCTTGCCGGCTTCGATCTTGTTCAGCTCGTCTCCACCCTGCGGACCATGTTCCGTCTCCCACAGGTCACCGTTGGACGGATTGATCGCTAAGCCCTCCGGGCTGCGATGGCCCATGGAGTAAACCTCAGGAGCATAGCCGGCCTTGCCCACAAACGGGTTCTTGGCCACGGGCTTGCCCTCCGGCGTCAGATGTAGAACCTTGCCGATGGTCGTAGCGTTCTGCTGACCGTAATCGGTCGGCGGCGTAGGCGCACGGTCGCCGATGGCGATGAACAGGTTACCGTCGCGATCCACCGCAATACGGCCGCCCTGGTTGGCGCCAAAGCGCTGATTGCTGAGAGCCGGCATCGAGCCGAAGAGCCGCTTCACGTCTGTGATTTCCGTCGCCGCCGGATTCAGCGTCGCACTGTCCAGCACGATATGGCTGTCGGTATCGTTCACGTTCTCGCTATAGGTGAAGAAGATGCGGCGATTCCGGGCGAAGTTCTTATCCAGCGCCAAATCGAGCAACCCCACCTGACCCTGGAAGTGCACCTTGGGCACACCCTTCAGCGGCTCGGACACGACGCCGTCCTGCGTTACGGTGCGCATGTTGCCTGGCTTCTCGGTCACCAACATCTTGCCATCCGGCAGGAACGCGATGCTCCAGGGCTGTTGCAGCTTGTCGGTGATCAACTTCACGTTGTACGGAATCGAAGGCTCATAGGGCGCGCGCGTCTGACCTTCCCACAGCGAATGGTCGTTAGTCTTTGTTTCCGGGCGTGTGTCGATGGGCAGTCCCTTTTCCAGGCGGTACTGCGGAGCGGCGCGGCCCGGTCCTTTACCTTTGCCCGCACCTTTAAACGCGCCCCCAGGAGGTCCGCCCGCGGGCGTCTGGGCGACCAGCACTGTGGCAATGGCCACCGCGCAAGCGCTCCATATATATGACCATCGAGGTTTCATATAAAACTCTCGCTAACACCTAATATTCTCTCACTGCTTCGGTGGACCGCCCTTGCCACCACCGCGAGCGGGAGCAGGAGGCAGCGTGCCGCCTTCGGCGAGAATCTTCATGTTTTCTACAAACGGCGTAAATTGTGCGGATCTTCGCTTTTTGTCTGCCTCGCGCGCGGCGTCGTCCGCCAGCGTCGAGTTGTCCCACATCAGAGTGTAGATGATCTTTGAGGTGGTGGCGGTTACCGGCCTCGCCTCCAGCGTACCGTGATAGAGAATGTACGGCTGGCCCTCCCTTACGGGCTGCGTATAGGTGTAGGAGAGTTCCGTCTTCCCAACCAAAATCTCGTTGCCAATCGACCGGACCGCGCCGACTTCACCGTCCTTGCCGGAGATGATCATACACGGGATCCGTGCCCACTCCCCGATATCGCAATACTTGCCGATACGCTTCCAAACTTCAGCGGCGGGACGGTTCACGGTGGCTTCCATGACAATGGAAACGTAGTTCGGATTAGGGATCGCTAGGGGAGCTTGGCCCCGGCCCTGTGCACTGGCAGCCTGTGCCAGCCCAAGGATTGCGCATGCGCAGGCGGCAGCCGTCTTACTGAAATATTTGTTCATGAATTCCTCCAAGAGTAGGTTCGCCTGAGTGGCGCGACGCTGACGCATCATCTTGGCACATGCAGGCACGGGTAATCAACCTCGCCCGATAAGCGCTCTTCGCGGCGTGCGATGTATTATAGTGATTGCTTTACTTAAGCGCTTCCTTATTGGGACCGGCGCGCAAACTGAGGCCATTCCACATGTTCACTTGGTCCACGAAGGCGCTTTTCGCATTATCGGCGGTAGTTCTGTCCGCCCAGCAAATAAAGCTGCCCCGGACGGCTGACGGCAAACCGAATTTACAGGGCATCTGGCAAGTCCGCGGTAAGGCGGCTGCCGATCTGCAGGGCAAAGGCATCGTCGAAGGCGGCGAGATTCCGTACCAGCCCTGGGCGGTCACGAAGAAGCGCGAGAACTTCACCAACCGGTTGGCGGCCGATCCGCTAGGAAAGTGCTATCTGCCAGGCGTTCCGCGGATCATGTACATGGAGTATCCGTTTCAAATTTTCCAAACTCCCGAGCATGTCGCGATTACGTTCGAGTGGTCCCAGGTTTACCGGCTGATCTATACCAACGGGAAGCCGGCGCCGCATGAGGGTATCGACTCATGGATGGGGGATTCGCGCGGCCGCTGGGAGGGCGACACGCTGGTGGTGGAGGTCAAGGCGCAGAACGATAAAACCTGGTTCGATATGGCGGGTGATTTTCACAGCGATGCGATGAACGTGACCGAGCGATATAGGATGGTCGACCCCGATACCATCCAGTACGAAGCCACCATCCAGGATCCCAAGGTATTCACGAAATCGTGGAAGATCAGCATCCCGATGACTCGGCAGAAGAACATGAGCCGGCTCCTTGAATATCAGTGCCAGGCGGAGGCAGAAGAGGCGAACGGCGCCTTCGAGCGCGATCCGCGTACCTGGTATCCGAAGCCAGGTTCGCCGCCATCGCCGTTAGGAAAACCGGCAGTAATGCCGCCGAGCGGGCCCCTTCCCGAGGTGAAGACGGGCACGAATCTTCGACGCACGGCGGATGGGAAACCGGACCTGACGGGTTACTACCAGTCAAATGCCGGAGGCGCGAACTACGGACTCGAACAGCGCCGGTCGGAATTACGCCTCACTCCCAGCACCCGGGGTGTGATTATCGATCCACCAGATCGGACGCTGCCCTACCAGCCCTGGGCCAGGGCGGAGCGCATCAACCGAGAGGAACCGTATCGTGGATACGACGATCCGACGGCGCACTGTTTCGTGGCGGGGGTTCCGCGGTCGATGTATGTGCCTTCTCCCGTGCAGATTCTCCAGCCGCCCGGGTATGTAGTGATGCTATTCGAGCGGATGTCCTGGCGCATTGTTCCTCTGGATGGACGCGCGCATATTCCCGACAACATCCGTTTGTGGCAGGGCGATTCGGTGGGGCACTGGGAAGGCGACAGCCTGGTGGTGGATACAACCAATATGAACGGCAAGACCTGGCTGAACGAAGTCGGAGATGTGGTGAGCCACGCCGAACATATAGTCGAGCGATTCATTCCAACCGCTGATGGGAAGATCACGTATCGAGCCACGGTCACGGATCCGATTGCTTATACCAAGCCGTGGACCATCGAGATTCCGTTGAACCGGGCAAACGACGAGCTGTTGGAGGTCGCCTGTCATGAGGACAATGGAGACCTGCAACATCTCAAAGATGTGAGAGACGAATATCGGGCACAGCAGAAAAAGGAGAAATAGCGGATGAACATCACGAAGTTGAGTGGAGTCCTCGGCATGATTACGCTGATGGCGGGGACGGCATTGGCACACCACTCCTTCACAGCGGAGTTCGACGTAAACAAACCAGTTAAACTGACCGGCAAGGTCACGGAGATGAAGTTTTCCAACCCGCATTCGTGGATCTATTTGGATGTCGAGACGAATGGCAAGGTCGTGAACTGGGCGCTGGAGACCGGGGCCGCGAATGCGTTGATCCGCCGCGGATGGAAGAAGACGGATCTTCCGGCCGGCACGGTGCTGCACGTCGACGGCTGGCAGGCGCGCAACGGCACGGCGACAGCGAATGTTTCGAGCGTCACATTCCCCGATGGGAAGCGGCTGTTTGCAGGCTCGTCGAACGAATCGGCGCCGCAGCAGTAAAGCTCATAAGAGTTAGGCCCGAAGGGCAGACATGCATGGCGACGCCGACGATTTCAGTCGCCACGACGCCGCGCTCCCCGAGGACGCGCTCCTCGACCTAAATCCGGAGGATCCTACGGACGTCCAGCGCCAGTGCTATGAGGAGGAGACTCCTTCATCGAGAGCATGTGCGGACCGATGTTCCGCCTTCAATCGCGCAATCTCGGCTTAGAGGCTTTTCATTGGTGATCGGGTTACCGGTGCCGACGGTTTGCTTTATTGCCCCGGAATCGGCAAAGGCAAGGTTGCCTTCGTCGATGACTTACAGTTAGTCAGGCTCACTTTCAGAGCCACAACCCGGCCACCAGGAAGTGACTGGACTCCCACGCGCACGGGCTCAGAAGAGACGTTGCGCCGGATGGAAGCCACCTCAAATTCTGGGCCAGGGGCCGGAGGCGGAGTTTGGGCCTGCAAAAACAAGCCCCCATCGCGGCGAATAAGAACCCTCGTGTTAAATTCACCCTGTTCCTTTCTGACTCAGTCATGGCGCAATGCCACAACCGGATCCACTCGCATGGCACGGCGCGCGGGAATTAGACAACCGAGTATGGCCGCCACAATCAGCGTGGCGGAAACAACGGCAAGAGTAATGGGGTCCGAAGGGGAAACCTGGACTAGCTCAGCTTTCAGAAGGCGGTTGACAGCAAGCGATGCGGCCAAGCCAATTCCCAAGCCAACTCCCACGTAAAGCATCCCCTGTTTGAACACCAGGTCGAGAATATCGCTTGCCGTGGCGCCGATCGCCATGCGGACTCCAATCTCCTGAGTACGCTGGCTGACCGAGTATGCGCTGATGGTATACAGGCCGACTGACGCGAAAGCGAGCCCAATAGCGGCAAAAATCAGGAGCAGGATTGCGTGGTTGCGAATGCTCCCATAGGGTCCGGAGCGCGACAACCGAGTGCTCAGATCGTAGGGTCCGAGCCAGATTATGACGTCGGGGTCCACCGCGCCGATCTCCTGCCTGAATGAGCTGGCAAGTCCAGTAGCTGGAATAGAAGCATGCACCAAGACCCACATATCCGCTGAGGTCGGTGCTTGTGCGTAGGATAAGTAAATGACCGGCGTGATCTCTTGACGCGCGCGATCATACAGGATGTTCGACACAACCCCGACCACGGTCAGCCAATCTTGCGGAGCGTCTCTGTTGAATAAACGAAGACGTTGCCCGAGAGCGTTCTGGCCCGGCCACTGCTGGCTTGCGAAACGCTCATTAACGATTACAGCCGGAGGTCCCGAATCTCCATCGAAAGCATTGAAATCACGGCCGGAGAGCACCCTCGCAGCCAATGTCCTAAAGTAGTCTGGGCCGATCGTAACGACCGTGACGCTTGGGCGGATTTGCTGATCGACATGTCCCGCGCCAGCAAGTTCGTAAGGGATTCGAGCTGGTAGACCACCCGCGGGCGGGAGGCCTACGGATGCGGACTCCACACCAGGGATACCTTCCAGTCGAGTCTTGAGGCGGTCGAAAAAGGAAATGTTTGCCTCTCGACGCGCATACTTGGTTTCTGGCAAATGCAAGAGCATCTCTACTGTATTTGCCAGCCGCACGCCCACATCCGCCGTGGCCATTTTGAGAAAGCTGCGAACCATTACTCCCGCGCCAGCGAGTAGCACAATGGCAAGAGCCATTTCACTCACCACCAAGAGGCTGGATAAACGCTTTCCACGTCCTCCGCGAGTTGCGCCATGCCCCCCATCCTTCAACACGGCATTAAGGTCCAGTCTGAAGAAACGGAAAGATGGTGCAAGTCCAAAGAACAGTGCAGCGCCTATCGCGATCGCCATGAAGTAGGCGAGGACGCGGTAGTCCAGTGTGTAGTTCAGCAGATCGTGATTCCACTCTGAAGCCGGTGGATTAACAGCCAGCTCGTAAGCTCGTACACTCCATTTGGCGATGAGCCATCCACATGCGCCGCCTACGCTGGTGAGTATCAGGCTCTCTATGAGGGCTTGCCGTATGATTCGCCAACGCCCGGCCCCTAGCGCGATGCGGACCGAAATCTCTCGAGATCTGCCAATCGCGCGAGCCAACATCAGATTCGCCAGATTGGAACAGGCAATCAATAGTACAAAGCCAACCGCTCCCCAAATGGCGCCGTAGATGAGCGTCGCATTTGCGCCAATGAAGAACTCGGAAAAGCTCTCTAGTTGCGGAACCTGGCCCTGATTCGTTCGCGGGTAGTCCCTCGCCAACCGGCTCCCGATCGTTTCTAGTTCCGCACGGGCATTCTCCTTCGTTACCCCATCGGCCATACGGCCGAAAGCGAACCATAACTGTCGTGCATTCCGCGGCTGGAGATCTGCGGTCTCCGTCAGTGGTATCCACAAATCCTGGTTTTGCGGGAAGGAAAATCCGTCGGGCATGACTCCGATCACTGTGGTCGGTGGCGTACCGTTGATGTGCAACGTCTGTCCGATGATGGTGGAATCCTTCCCATACCGGCGCTCCCAAAAACTGTAGTTCAGGATCGCGACTGGCGGAGCTCTGAGCATCGCGTCCGATTCCACGAAGTCCCGGCCAAGGATTGGTCGCTGGCCCAGTAATCGAAAAGCATTGGTAGTGATCCGAGTGGCAGTGTAACGCTCAGGAAAGCCACCTTCACCGTTAAGGGTTATCCTCAGATCGGCAACGGCACCCAGTCCTTCGAACGATTTCGCCTCAGTCCGCCAATCCTGAAAATCTGAATAGGAAACGCCCGAATACTGACCGTTCTGCTGGCTATGGATGTACAGGATGCGATCATTCCGGTCGATCAATCGGAACCCTTTGACAAGCACGGCGTTGGTCACTGTGAAGACCGCGGTATTAACACCGATCCCGATGGCGAGCGTCGCGATGGCCGTGAACGCAAATCCTGGGCTGTGCAGCAGACCACGAACGGAATGTCGAATGTCCTGGATAATACCGTCGAGCCAGGGCAATCCGCGCGAGTCCCGGTGCAGTTCCTTCATTGGATCGATTCCGCCCAGTTTGATTCGTGCCAGACGGTGCGCCTCGCGCGGGCTCATTCCTTCCCGGATGTGATCTTCCGTTGCCAGCTCGATGTGTGCTGCAAGTTCTTCATCGAGTTCCCGATCAAGCTCTTGCTTACGAAAAAACGAACGCACGCGTGCCCATACTTCCCGGAGCATGGTCACTCATTCCCGCCTACTCGCACGGGATCTGAAGAGACGTTGCGCCGGATCGAAGCCACCTCAAATTCAGGTACGGACGCAGGCTGTGGCGCTTGCGCGCTCAGAAAGGAAGCGCCCATCGCGGCAAACAGGAGTCCTCGTGTGAAATTCATCATGTTCCTTCTGACTCAGTCATGCCGTAGTGTCATCACCGGGTCCACTCGCATGGCACGGCGCGCTGGAATCTGGCAGGCGAGGAGTGCGACTAAGATCAAGACGACTGGCGCGCATGCCATCGTAATTGGATCGTCGGGCGGCACTCCGACCAACTGCGATTGTAAAATGCGATTCACGCCGAGCGATGCGGCCAAGCCAAGGATCATACCAATCGCCACCGGCCACATGCCATCACGGAGGACCATCCTGCGGATATCCTCGGCAGCAGCACCAATCGCTATGCGAACGCCGATTTCTTTCGTGCGCTGACTTACTGAATGCGCGATCACAGCATAGAGGCCGACAGCCGCCAGAAGCAGCGCCATCACAGCGAAGATGGGCGCCACCGCCGCGTACTTGCCCATCTCGCTATGCCCACGATCCATTCGGTTGGGATCAAACCCGAAGCTGGCTTTCAGGGTCGTGAACTTTTTCAGGACCACGTCAGGATCGAGTTTCTGTATTTCGGCTCGAACAGCTTGTGCGACTTGCCCGGGAGGCACGCCCGTTCGCAGCAGAAAATTCACTCCAAGCACCGTGGATGCTTGCCGGAAAGGCAAATAGACCAGAGGTTTGAACTGCCGCCGCGTGGCGTCTCCCTGCATGATATTCGGGACGACTCCCACCACGGTCAGCCATTCGGCTGGCTTCTTGCGATCGATGTAACGAAGCCGCTTGCCCAGGGGTTGTTCCCGAGGCCAGTACCTGGCGGCAAAACTCTGGTTCACAATGGCAACCGGTAATGTCGCCGTGCGATCTCCGTCATTGAAATCGCGGCCCGATATCGCGGGCGCTTCCACCACTCGGAAGTAGTCCGGTCCGACGCGCAGGAACTGGACAGCCTCTCCGCCCTCCCGCGGATTTGGCCTTCCCTCTATCTCAAACGCCCGCTGAGTTCCGAAATTCACGGGAATATTGCTCGCCACTGACTCATCTACAATCCCGGGAATGGCTCTAACTGTAGCTTCGAACCGGTCGACATACCCAAGGGTGGCTGCCAGACTCGGGAATTTTTCGGACGGGAAACTTAGCAATCCAACCAGTACGTGTTCGGGATCGCCAACGCCGGTATCGGCACTTACAATGTTCATGAGACTCCGAACAAGGACGCCTGCGCCCGATAGCAGCACAATGGCGAGCGCCATCTGGCCTGCAACCAGTACCGCCGCCAGGCGTTTTCCACGCACACCCGGCGTGACGCCCGGGGCCTCGCTTTTCAGAGCGCTGTTTACACCAATCTGCAAAACTCTGCCCATGGGAGCCAGGGAAAACAAAATCGCCGAAGCAAGGGAGATTGCAACCAAATAGGCCAGCGTGCCGGAGTCCAGCGTATAGTCGAGTATCTGGTAAATGGAGGCGGTTTCGACAGCCCAAGTGCGCACGCCCCATTTCGTGATCCACCACCCGAGCACTGCGGCCACGCTTGTAAGCGTCAGGCTTTCGACGAAAATCTGGCGCATCATCCGCCCCCGGCCCGCGCCGAGGGCGATCCTGATCGAAAAATCCCTCCACCGCCCAACGGTTCGCGCCACCGTGAGATTGGCCAGGTTGGCGCAGGCGATCAGCAACACGAACCACGCCGCCACCCAAAGTGAGCCGTAGATGACAGGCGCATCCGGACCGATGAAGGATTGCGAATAGGTAGCCAAGCTGGGGACAACACCTCGATTCGTCGCCGGATAAGCCGCTTCCAGACGATGATTGATAGTTTCAAGCTCCGCACGGGCCTCTTGCAGGTTTGCGCCGTCCCGAAGTCGCCCAACGGCCAGGAAGGCTTCCGGGATCCTCTGGTTCACCTCAGGACCGCGCATGTATGGCATCCAGACGTCGAACTGCGTCGGAAAGTCAAAACCTTCGGGCATCACGCCGATGACGGTTGCGGGAGCCTTGTTCACAAGAACGAATGTGCCGACAACATCCTGGCGCCCTCCAAACTGGCTCTCCCAGAAGCGGTGATTGAGGATTACGACCGGGGCTGCTCCCGAGGCTTCATCCGCTGGCACAAAATCCCGTCCGAGCGTCGGCTTAACTCTGAGCAACCCGAATACGTTCGTGCTCACGGTGAAGGCACTCGCGTCGAGCGAACGTCCCTCCCCATAGCTGAGACTAATATTCTTTTCCCCGACGAACGCCATTCCCTCGAAAGAGTGCGCCTGAGCGCGCCAATCCTCGAAATCGAGGTAAGTGATATTGCCCGTCCCTGATGGATACTGTTCCTGAATATAAACCAGGCGGTCGTTCCTCTGGACGAGCGGGAAGCCCCGAAACAACATCGTGTTCATGACGGCAAACACCGTCACGTTCAACCCAATGGCGAGCGCGAGCGTCACGATTGCCGTCAGAGCAAACGCCCGGTCGTGCCGCAGTCGCCGCAGCGCAAATCGCAGATCGTAAAAGAGCCCTTCCAGCCACGGCAGTCCTCTTGAATCGCGATGAGCGTCCTTTGAGGATTCGATGGACCCAAACCGTACCCGCGCCATTCGTTGCGCCTCGACCAGTGGCATGCCCCCCTGCACATAGTCTTCAGTGACAAGGGCGATATGCGAATCCGCCTCGTCATCGAATTCCCGATCAAGGTCGCGCTTTTTAAAGAGCGAAAGAAACCGAATCCACACCTGCCTCATAGCGCTCCCAGCTAGCCACGTTCACCTGATGCGGCCAGCACCCTGGTGATTACGGCCACCAGGCGCTCCCACTGCGTCTGGTCTTCTTTCATCTGGCGTTTACCAGCCTTCGTGATCGAATAGAACTTCGCCTTGCGATTGTTGTCGGAGACACCCCACTCGGCCGCGATCCAACGGCGCTGTTGTAGTCGCACCAGAGACGCATAGATGGTGCCCTGGTTTAACAGGACCTCGTTTCCGCTCAGTTGCTCAATGCGGCGAGCAATGCCGTAGCCGTGGAGAGGTCCGAGGACATCAAGGGTTTGGAGAACCATGAGGTCTAAGGTGCCCTGTAGTAGATCGAGCTTGGAATCAGGCATTGGACGGCCTCTGTTGTATCACCACATGAGTATCCCACGGCTCTATGTGGCATGTCCACAGGTGTCGCGCCCAACAAATCTATGGTTGGAGGTCCTTTATCGGCCGGGGCTAAATACTAACGATCCGAACAAGCGATATGAGATTGTTCTCCTTTGGTAAAATAACAGGCACCGCGCCCTTTCGAGAAAACAGCCGTTCTACGGCCAGTTGAGTTCAGCAAAATTCCATGTGTTACCGCTCGCTCCGCATTCTCCGCGCCGTGGCGCTGTTTTTAGTGCCGCTCGCCACCGTCATGGCACAACGGGACCGCATCGCAGGGCCAGTAGATCGTCTTCAGAGGGTTGCGCTAAAGGGCAACGTTCATCCTCAGGCCAATCCGCAGTTTGACGCCGGTCCGGTCGATCCGGCCCTGCGGCTGGACCACGTGATGGTCATGCTAAAGCGCTCGGCGGCGCAGCAGACGGAACTGGATCAGCTGCTCGCGGAGCAGCAGGATCGGTCCTCGCGCAACTATCATTCCTGGCTGACACCAGAAGAGTTTGGGGATCGCTTCGGCGCGAGTCCCAACGATGCGGCCCAGGTTGTGAAATGGTTGCAGTCGGAAGGTCTGGCGGTGGATGAGGTTTCGCGCGCCCGGAGCTGGATCTGGTTCAGCGGCACTGCGGCCCAAATGCAGGCGGCCCTGCGAACCGAAATACGCCACTACCAAATCAACGGCGAATCGCATTTCGCCAACTCGACCGAACCATCCGTACCGGCGGCGATTGAGCCTTTAATAATTGGGATCCAGGGGCTGGATGATTTTCATCCCCAGCGCGGGCAGTCGCGGCATGTTCTCTTGTCCGGTGAGGGCTCAGCGAACACGGTCGCCCCATTGTTCACCACTTCGGGAGGTAATCACCTTCTGGCGCCGGACGATTTCGCCACCATTTACAACCTTTGGCCTCTTTACAATTCCGGTTACGACGGTTCCGGCCAACGAATTGTGGTAGCCGGGCGGTCTGCAGTGGATTTGGGGGATATTCGGGCATTTCGTAACCTCTACAGCCTGCCTCAGAATGATCCGCAGATGGTGCTCGTCCCAGGCACTCTCGATCCCGGCAAGACCTCCTCCATGGACGAGGCAGATCTGGACATCGAATGGACCGGCGCGGTCGCCCGCAAGGCGAATATCATTTACGTCTACTCAGCGGACGTATCCCGGATCTCTGTTCCCTATGCAATTAATCAGAACCTTGCACCTGTCATCACTTTTAGCTTCGGCCTGTGCGAACAACTGAACTCGCAGACCACGTTGAACAGTACGCGAGCCCTGGCCCAACAGGCTAATGCTCAAGGCATCACGTGGATAGCATCATCGGGCGATTCCGGCTCGGCGGGGTGCGACGCGCCGTTTCAATCTTCGCTGGCGTCCGGCGGATTGGCCGTTTCGTTTCCAGCCAGTCTTCCGGAAGTGACGGCGGTCGGAGGCACCCGGTTTGATGAAGGAGATGGCGCTTTCTGGTCCAGCGCCAATTCAGACACGTTTGCCTCCGCTCGTTCGTATATTCCGGAGACGAGCTGGAACGAATCGGGCACGGGCGGCTTGGCGTCAAGCGGCGGCGGCTTGAGCGTCGCATTTACCAGGCCATCGTGGCAGTCCGGCCCAGGGGTTCCCGATGCGAATTTCCGGGCTGTGCCGGATGTCTCTCTTTCCGCGGCGTCTCACGATGGGTATCGGGTCATCAGTGGAAGCCAGTTTTTCGTAGACAGCGGAACGTCAGCTTCGGCTCCCACGTTTGCCGGAATTTTGGCGCTTGTGAATCAGTATCAGGAGTTGAACGGAGCCCAAACGCAGTCTGGCCAAGGAAATATCAATCCTAATCTTTACAGCCTCGCTCAAAATACCGTGGGTGTATTTCACGACGTTTCGGCTGGGGACAATATGGTGCCGTGTTCGACCCTTCGAGCCGGGTGCGCCACCGGGTCCATCGGTTACTCGGCTGGGCCTGGATACGATCTCGTGACCGGACTGGGATCGGTGGATGCATTCAATCTCGCGAGCGGACTCGCCACGCAGTGGAGCGCACCCGCTATATCCCATCTGAGTCCTGAATCCGTGATTGCCGGAGGCTCGGACTTCACACTTGCGGTGAACGGATCCGGCTTCGATTCCGGCAGTGTGGTCCTGTGGATGGGAACGGTGGTCCCGACTACGTTTGTGAATCGAACGCAGTTGCTGGCTTCCATAGGCTCCCTGTTGGTGGCAAGCCCTGGCACTGCCGAAATTACGGTTCGAACCAGCGGAGGAATTTCGGCGCCGGTGACGCTCACGACAGTTGCTTCTCCGGGCGCCACGTTCAGCGTCCAAAGGGTCACTACGAGTGCGCCACCACCCGCCGTTTGCACGCTGCCTCCTGCAATAAGCTCCTTCGCTAGTACCGACACGGTATACCTCTATTTCGTGGCCAGCGTCACTTCGAGGGATCTACTGACCCGCGAATGGATCGCACCCAACGGTGCGGCCGTTTCCACTGGCAGTTATCTCCAGCAATCCGGGAATAATATTTGCTTTACGAGCGCGAATCTGAATATTGGCCTTACGCAAATCAATCCCGTAGGGGTTTGGCAAGTTCGTGTCTATGACCATGGCAGTCTGCTCTTTTCCGTTCCGTTCACCGTCGGTGTCGCGGGGAACCAAACCATCCCTCTGGCCCATGCGGCCGACGGGAATGCATTTAAGACTACGGTGCTTCTTACCAATGCGGGTTCCACTGCGGCGCCCTACACATTGCGCTTCAACGACGACAACGGAGAAATACCTTCGACCAGATTCGAATTGGAAACGGGTTCGCTGACCGGGCTCATCCCGGCGGGCGGATCGGCGACCATTCGCACGGCTGGACTGGGGCCCCTGACAGTGAATGGCTGGGCGGAATTGACAGCTCCTCCCGCGTTGGGGGGCAGCGTCATTTATAGTCAGAAAAATCCCAACTTGCCTTCGGTCCAAGAGGGAACAGCGATCATAGGAACCCCTCCAAGCCAGCATTTCTTCCTGCCTTTCGACAATACGGATAAAGCCTCCACTGGCGTCGCGTTTACCAATCCGGGCGCGACCCCCGCCAACAACATTCACATCACCTTCCATTACGACGGCGGCGCTACTGAGGAAAGTACGCTGCCCCCGCTTGCTAGCCGCAGCCATCGGGCATTTGCATTCTCCGTCCCAGGCAAAAAAGGCGTCGCCGAAGTGAACTCCGATGCTGCACTTCTTTCAGTCGTCTTTCGTGCGAATTCAACAGGCGCATTTACGGCTCTGGATGCCGTAGCTGGGGGCGCGGGCACTGGCGATCCGAGCCGGACCCTGGCTCATGTAGCGGATGGAAATGCGTTCAAGACCACAGTTCTTCTGACCAACACAGACACGAAACCAGCGGCCTACACACTGCGCTTCAACGACGACCAAGGCAACATACCTTCCACGGGATTCGAATTGGAAGCGGGATCAGCGCCACTCACAGGAAGCATTCCCGCGGGCGGCTCGGTGACCATTCGTACCGCGGGACTTGGCAATCTGACCGTAGGCGGGTGGGCGGAATTGACCGCTCCCGCCTCAGTGGGAGGAAGCGTCATCTATAGCCAACAGGTTCCCAATTTACCATCGTTGCAAGAGGGGACGGCTACCATAATCGGGTCGGGAAGCGAACACTTCTTCCTCCCGTTCGACAATACGGCAGGAGGGGCTACGGGCGTCGCCATCACCAATCCCGACGCCGCTCTGACCAGTAACATCAGCATCACATTTCGGTACAGCGACGGTACCAGTATGGCGACTTCCCTAGACCCATTGCCCAGCCGCAATCACACGGCGTTCGCGCTGTCGACTGCCGGCAAACAAGGCGTGGCCGAAGTTACCTCGAACGTACCGCTTTTTGCGGTAGTCTTTCGCGCTAACTCGACGGGTGCGCTTACCTCGTTGGGAGTCGTGGCCGCTCCCTGAGCGTTAATGAACTGACGCAGCGAGTTTCGCGAGGCTTGGCTGGGATTCCCGGGATATTGGTACAATAATTTGCTCTGCTGGAGCAGAATAGTTGGAATAATATCTAAATCCTATGAGTTATCGGTCTAGCATAACGATTCGCGCCGTAGTGCTGTTCTCGGCGTCCTTGGCTACCCTCCTCGCGCAGCAGGACCGCATCGCGAGTCCTGTGGATCGCTTTCAGAAGGTTGCGCTGAAAGGGAACATTCATCCCAACGCTGATCCGCTGTTCGACGTCGGCCCAGCCGATCCAAGCATGAAGCTCGACCACGTGATGGTCATGCTTAGCCGTTCCGCGGAGCAGCAGGCGGATTTGGATCGATTGCTCGCGGAGCAGCAGGATCGATCCTCACGGAACTATCATGCCTGGCTGACTCCGGAACAGTTCGGCGACCGCTTCGGCGCCAGTCCAAACGATATGACCCAGGTGGTGTCGTGGTTGCAATCAGAGGGACTGGCGGTGGATGCTGTTTCGCGCGCCCGGAATTGGATCTGGTTCAGCGGCACGGCCGGGCAGATGCAATCGGCGCTGCGGACGGAAATAAGGCGGTACCGGGTGAATGGGGAGTCGCACTTCGCCAACTCGAGTGAACCATCGGTACCCGCGGCGCTCGCATCCATTGTTACCGGTGTCACAGGCCTAGACGACTTCCATGCCAGACCCGCCCAATCGCGGCGAGTTCTAACTTCAGCCGCAAGCGCTCGAAGCTCTATCGGGCCCCAGTTCAGCGCCTCAGGTGGCGTTCATTATTTGGCGCCAGACGACCTGGCGACCATTTATAACCTCAAGCCCCTTTACGCCGCTGGTTACGACGGTTCAGGCCAAAGGATTGCGGTGGCTGGAGAGTCCGCGGTGGATCTGTCCGACATTCGGCTTTTTCGGGCCCTCCACAGCCTTCCTCAGAAAGATCCTCAATTAGTCCGCGTTCCGGGTACGGCAGACCCCGGCTTCAATGATGCGATGGACGAAGCGGATCTCGACATCGAGTGGGCTGGCGCGGTTGCTCGGAATGCAAATATCATTTACGTGTATTCCGTGGATGCCAGGCTTTCTGCGCTCTATGCGATCGATCAGAACCTTGCACCGGTCATCAGTCTCAGCTTCGGCTTGTGCGAATCGCAAAATTCTCAGGGCCTGTTGACGATTACACGAACGTTGGCACAACAGGCTAATGCGCAGGGAATTACCTGGGTGGCAGCGACGCTCGATTCCGGGGCTGCCGGCTGCGATGTAGGCGGTTCCGCGAGAACCCCCAAGGCCTCAAAAGGGTTGGCAGTGGATTTTCCCGCGAGCCTTCCGGAAGTGACGGCGGTGGGAGGAACCCAATTCGACGAGGCGGGAGGCAACTACTGGTCACCTTTTAATTCTTTTACTCTCGCTTCGGCGCTTTCGTATATTCCGGAGAAAAGCTGGAACGAATCGGATGACCAGGGCTTGGCGGCAACCGGTGGCGGCTTGAGCAAAGTGTCTACCAAGCCGACGTGGCAGACTGGCCCAGGCGTACCGAGCGTGAATTTCCGCACCATACCGGACGTCTCTTTGTCCGCGGCCGGCCACGATGGGTATCTCGCAATCATCGGAGGCGAGCCGGTCGTGGAAGAGGGTACTTCCGCGGCCACCCCTCGTTTGCGGGAATTCTGGCGTTAGTCAACCAGTATCAGGAGCTTAACGGAGTGGAAAGCAGATCTGGCCTGGGTAGCATCAATCCCAGCCTCTACGCTCTGGCGCAAACCACTCCCGGCGTTTTTCACGACGTTACCACCGGCGACAACATTGTTCCGTGTGTAGCAGGCACACCCGACTGTTTCAATGGAACATTCGGTTACACCGCCGGACCCGGATATGATTCGGTTACCGGCCTGGGTTCGGTTGACGGATTCAATCTCGCAGTCAACCTGACCAAGCAATGGACCACTCCAGCTATTTCGCTCTTGAACCCACCATCTGCAGTCGCCGGGGCTGGAAGCTTCACACTGGCAGTGACTGGATCCGGCTTCGATTCCGCGAGTGTCGTCCAGTGGATGGGAACGCCGCTGCCCACTACGTTCTTGAATGGCACCCAGTTGCTCGCGACCCTCAGCGCGGCTTTGAGCGCCACACCGGGCTTTGTCAACATTACGATTGCGGGTAGCGGAGGTACTTCCGCGCCGGCCTTGTTCGGTGTTTTCGCCTCTTTTGGAGCAAGCGTCACTAGCCAAAGGATCACGACAACGCCGCCGCTGGCCTCGGGTTGTCTACTTCCTCTGGCGGTTACCTCGCTAGGAACCAGCGACACGGCCTACCTGTACTTCCTCGCGAAGGTGACCGCAAACAGTCTTTTGACACACGACTGGGTGGCGCCCGGAGGAATAGTCGTCGACACGGGAGCGTGGCCGTCCGCGACCGGAAACTTTTGCTTTGTGGACGCCAATTTCCCTCTCGCAGTCAGTCCGGTCAACCCGATTGGAACGTGGCAAGTCCGGGTATTCGATCATGCCAGTCTGCTCTTTTCCATTCCGTTCACAGTTAGTGACGCTGGGAACCAAACCACCCCTCTGGCCCATGCGGCTGACGGGAATGCATTTAAGACTACGGTTCTTCTCACCAACGCAAGTACCACGGCCGCGCCGTACACACTCCGCTTCAACGACGACCACGGCAATGTACCTTCCACGCGGTTCGAATTGGAAATGGGATCGCTGATCGGTATCATCCCAGCGGGCGGATTGGCGACCATACGAACGGCTGGGCTGGGCCCGCAGACGGTGACTGGCTGGGCGGAATTGACTGCCCCTTCCGCAGTGGGCGGCAGCGTAATTTACAGTCAGAAAACGGGCTTGCCGTCGATCCAGGAGGGGACGGCTACCATCGTGGCATCGGGAAGCCAGCACTTCTTTATGCCGTTTGATAACACGGCGAAAGCGATTACCGGTGTGGCCCTTACAAACCCCGGCGCCACCGCCGCGAACAATATTAGCGTTACGTTCCGCTATAGCGACGGCGGCCCCAATGAGACGCTCTCCTACTCTCAACTGGCCAGCCGCAATCATCAGGCATTCGTGCTCGCGAGTCAATTCCCGCATACGGCGAACCGGAGCGGTGTGGCCGAGTTCACGTCGGACGCCGCGCTTTCCGTAGCTGTTTTTCGCTTCAATTCCACCGGCGCATTTACGGCCTTGGATGCGATACCGGCCAGCGCCACTGCGACGACTGTCACCCGTACACTGGCTCACGCCGCCGATGGGGACGCATTTAAGACCACGGTCCTCCTAACCAATGCAGGCTCCGCACCGGCGCCCTATACACTGCGCTTCAACGATGACCAAGGCAACATACCTGCCGCGCGGTTTGAATTGGAGGCGGGGTCGCTGACTGGCACTATTCCGGCCGGCGGATCGGTGACTATTCGTACGGCTGGATTAGGCGATCAGACCGTGAATGGATGGGCGGAGTTGACGGCTCCGGCCTCGATGGGAGGCAGCGTCATCTACAGTCAAAAGACAGCTTTGCCATCGACACAAGAGGGGACCGCGACTATCGTGGCATCGGGAAGCTCACACTTTTTCATGCCATTCGACAACACCGCCGGCGCTATCACCGGTGTCGCTATTACGAATTCGGGGGCTAACCCGGCGATCATCGGCGTGACTTTTCGATACGACGATGGCGGCCCCAATGAGACCGTGTCGTATCCCCAACTGGCCGCTCGCAATCATCAGGCGTTCGTGCTTGCCAGCCAGTTCCCGAATACGCTCGGCCGCAGTGGTGTCGCCGAGTTTACAGTGAGCAGCCCGGTTGCCGTCGTAGAGTTCCGCTTTAATTCGACCGGGGGGTTTACATCGTTCGGAATTGTCGGTCAGTAAGCGAGAAGCGAGCGGTTGAGGAAACAGCCTCACTGAACAAACGTCGTCTTAAAGTCCCGCTCCCACACATTCGCTTGTGAGCCGGAGCGGCTGCTCTTGCGGGCTCGCTTCTGCTGATACATTAGCCGGTCGGCTTCCGCCAGGAGCCTTTCCGCATCGGTGCCATCGGTGGGGAAATGCGCCACTCCAACGCTGGCCGAGAGAGGATTGTCGAAGGACTGGACACCAATGCGCGCTACTACTTGGCGAAATTCCTCCACGCGATTTTGCCCATCTGCCTGTTTGACTCCGGATATGAGAACCACGAACTCATCGCCGCCCATGCGCGCCACGTAATCGTATTCGCGGCAACTGGCCTTGAGCCCGGCAGCGACTTCACGCAACAGCCGGTTGCCTTCCAAATGTCCAAAACGGTCGTTTATCTGCTTAAGATCATCGAGATCCAGCACCACCACGGTAAGTGGCTGATTGCTGCGGCGAGCCCGCGATACCTCCGCGTCCAACTGCAGGAACAAGGAACGCGCGTTAGGCAGCGATGTAAGGAAATCCGTGGTGGCGGACGATTCCGCCTGCTGGAACCGGAGTGCGTTCTCGATGGACATGCCGATTTTCGGGCCAACCGCCATCAGGAGCCGCAAATGGTCCTTCGTAAATGCATCGCGCTCCATGTGATACAGCGTGAGAACGCCGATCGTTCCACTGGCGCCCTCGAGCGGCAGTGCCACCGCGGATCGGAGTGAGGACGTCATCGTCTTGTCATTGAGGTAGGAGGGTTCCACCGAAGGATTGCCGTTTACGATGGGCTTACCGTTTTCCGCTACCCATCCAGAGAGTCCCTGGCCCATGGGAATTTGCAGGGAAGAGAATAGCCGGCAGTCTTCGCCGTTCACATATTCCGGAATCAGCTCACCGTTGTGTACCATCCACACCGCCAAAGAATGATGCGGAATGATGCGGCGGAGCCGAACGTCGAGGACGGATAGAGTCTCATCCAGGCTCAGCGAATTCCCGAGGTCCTGTGAGATTTCGAACAACGCCTGGACTTCCTGCCGGGCGCCGGCAATCAGGTTCAGGAAGTTCACGGGTTCGGCGTCGGCTAAGGCGGGCGATCCGTTGGAGGCTTCGAAGCCCACTGCGGGAGCGTGGCCACGTTCGATTTTCACGTCTGTCGAAAGAGTCGACGATTTATGCGCGGGAGATTGGGCTTTACGCTCCCACTGCACGTAGCCTTGCTCCAGCGCATCCACCACACGCGGATCGAAAGCCTTGCCGGCTTCCGACCGAACCACTTTCATGGCATCTTCGAGAGGCATTGCGCGCCGGTACTGGCGGTCCGAAGCCAGCGCGTCCAGACAGTCCACCGCCGCCAGAATCCGCGCCCCGATCGGAATCGCTTCTCCTCGGAGACCGCTCGGATATCCTGTGCCGTCCCACTTTTCGTGATGAGCTCGAACAATCGGGGCTACGGCATAAGGGAAGCGCACCCGTTCCAGGATTTCGGCTCCCACCACGGGATGAATCTTCATCTTTTCGAATTCTTCCGGTGTTAACTTCCCAGGCTTCGAGATGATGTGCTCCGGCACCGCCAGTTTTCCGATATCGTGCAGCAGAGCGGCCGCTTGCAGAGCCTGCAGCTCCTCGTCGGTAAGATCCAAGGAGGCAGCCAGTTCGCGCGCGTACACCTGGACGCGCTGCAGATGGTCGTGGGTCGTGTGGTCTTTTGCTTCGATCGCCAGGGCCAGTGCCTCAATTGTTCTGAGGTGCAGCGAAGCTACTTCCTCGGCATGTTTCGTTTCCGCTTCCAGGCGATTCAAATATAGGCGGTACGAACGGTAAATCAGATAGACCACCGGACCCGTAAGCAGCAGGGTCGGCCATCCGATATAACCAGCGGCATTACTGAGCGCCAGAGCGATACCCGCTCCGGCCATATAATGCGGCCAGGACCAGAAGGATGTACCTAGCCAAACGGCTGCGAAGCGCTTATGCTCCGTCAAGGCAATCCATTTAGCAATCGGGGCGGTATTCAGCAGGAATAGCGCCAGTGTGGCTGCCACCAGGCGATAGGGTGTTTCAATATTTGAGAACTCAAACCATGCGGAATGGTAGACCCGCTCCGCTGCACCGGCCGCCACGATCATTAGCGCTACTTGGAATATTGCGAAGGTGATCGTAGGTCTGTGCGGCCGATTCCAGAAGCACTGGACCAAGGCTACTCCGCAAGCCAGCAGGATGGTTTCCGACGGAGTGAGTTCGACCAATCCGAGCAGCACGAAGAAGAACGAGAGCGACAGTGGGCCGGTAACCCCGGGAACTCGCACCCGGGCTCCCGCGGTCATGAGAGAAATCGCGAAGAACGCCGCGAACTTGATTACGTCAGGGGAATGCCAGAATATCGCTGCGTTCCCTAGTACTGCGGCCGCTACGGTAATGAACAGGCCGAGCAAAAACCATCGTCTGAAGGTCAGGGGACCGTGAGCCTTGGCGGTATCGCGAAACTGGGCCGTAGCCTGAGGAATTAACTGGTCCTCAAGCGTGGCATGCGGTGCTATCGACAGGTCCGGCACTTTCCGTACTACGTGCAAGATCGTGCCCATTGCCTTCTCCTTAGCTTCCTTGAAGATGGGCGGGACAGGCATCCATTCTCGTGACAGGATGGCACTTTCTGGCTCATAGTTTTGCGACAAACTGGCCTAAGCTTCCGGGCCAATTACGCGGATAGGTAAGGTGTTCCACGGAGGGCCAATCCGCATCCGATTCGGCAAGATAGAAGAGACACAAGCCCAATGATTCCGGAAGCGACAAGATTGCGCAAAGTCCGATTGCCCTCGGCCGAAGCCCCCTCAGAGGTGTTCCTCGGGATGACCGCGATCATCGCGAGTGAACCCATGCTGCGGCTTATGGAAGTGGTCCGGCGCGTGGCTCGATCCAGCGCCACCACGCTAGTCACGGGGGAAAGCGGTGTAGGCAAGGAACTGGTGGCGCGGGCGGTCCACTATTATTCCGGCCGGGCCGGCAAGCCCTGGGTCGATTTCAACTGCGCTGCGCTGCCCGAACAGCTTCTGGAGAGCGAATTATTCGGTCACGAGCGAGGCGCCTTCAGCGGAGCTGATTCCGCCAAACCTGGTCTGTTCGAGCTGGCCCATCAGGGCACCATTTTCCTGGATGAAGTGGGAGAACTGGACGGGCGGCTTCAGGTGAAGCTGTTGCGCGTGCTGGATGGCGCGCCCTACTACCGGCTGGGCGGCGTCCGCAAAGTTTCTGTCGATGTGCGCGTGGTGGCCGCCACCAATCGGGACTTGGAGCGAGCCGTGGCCCAAGGCCGTTTTCGCAGCGATCTGTTTCACCGGCTCAGCCAATTTACTCTGCAGGTTCCTCCGCTGCGTTCCCGCCCGGCCGATATCGAGCCGTTGGCGCGGCACTTCCTCGCCGAGCACTTCCCCGACTTGGAACTAGGCAGCTCCGCGGTAGGCGCGCTGCGTGCGTATTCCTGGCCGGGCAACATCCGCGAACTGCGAAACGCCGTGATTCAAGCGGGTGTGATGAGCCAGGGTGGCGAGATTACCGCACAGGACTTCCGCCTTCGGCCGCTGCCTTCCCCCATGAACGACGCCAGCGATTATGACGACGATCCCGACGGCCCGGATGAGGATTGGGGTAGCCTCGAAGCTCCGCGCAGCCTGGAAAGAATGGAGCGGCGGATGATCGAGGAAGCGCTGACAGCCACGGGCGGGCATCAGCAAAGGGCGGCGGCGCGTCTGGGAATCTCGCGGCGGACGTTGAGCCGTAAGCTCAAGCTGTATGAATCCGAGCAGCCGGTGACTCTATGAACGTAGCGATTCATGAAAAGCGCCGGGAAATCCGCGAGCCAGCCGAAGGGCCGGTTTTGGTGAACTTCTCCAATCCTCAACCCATGGAGATCCTGGGCCAACTGGTGGACGTGAGCCCTGGCGGCTTCCGCATGGCCCATGCCAATCAGTCGCTTCAGTCGGGCCAACTGGTTGGATTCTCGCATGGCCTGGCCATCGGTACGGCGCGCGTGATGTGGAATCGCATCGTGGACCATCGCGTCGAGACCGGTTTCCGCGTCGTCACCACAAGGTAGCTTTACTCAGTGCCTGGTCCATTCCTGATCCGCTAAAATTAGTGGGTGCCAAATCTTGAAGTGAAATGTTCGAAGGAGTTGGAGCGCTTTTTTCTTGAGAACGACGGAGAACTTCTCAGAAAACTGCACGCCCTGCTGCAAGGTCATCAATCGCTCGACCCCGTATCGGAAGAGCCGAAGAATACGATGCTGCGCAACCGCGTCGCAACCACGCTCACGCCCTGGACATTCTGCATCGTCGGCGACGAGCCCGGGCCCAGCAAACGCGTTTCAGTCAATTTTGCGCTGGGTGACAAGCCCGATCGAAAAGGACCACTCGGTGACCGGCTCCGCAAAGATTTAGGGTTGGATCTGGAGGACATCATCGTCAGCCATTTATCCGAGAAATATCAGATGGAAGAGGGCCGGGAATACACCATGGTCTCGGAGACGCGCGAGGTTAACCGGCATCACTATAACGACAAGCCTCGCAAAAAGGCGCTGGTTCGCGCGAAGAATATCGAGCCCAATCCGAACCCCGATAAGCCTGCCTTCGAAATGCCGCCGGGCGCGATCAACACCCATTGCCATGTGAACAGTAACGGGATGACACCCTTTCGCTGGTCCGACGACAGGAAATATGATCCCGCATTCGCGCCCTGGAGAAAGCTCGAAGAACTGGATACATTTCTAGGTTTCTCTGGCGAGGTAATTGTAGCTGCCACCTGTCATGGCACCGACAACAGTTATATGCTCAACGCGCTGAAGAAGTCGAAGGGCAGGGCGTTAGGTGTTGCGTTCGTCGATAAAAATATATCGGATCAGGAACTGATGGAGCTGGATGCGGCCGGTGTTCGCGGAGTGCGCTACAGCTATGTAAAGCGACTGACGAATCCTCCGCCGCCCGAGGAAATGGTCGGTATGGCGAAGCGGCTATGCGGTCTGTGGGATGCGGGACGCCTAAAGAACGAATGGCATATCGATCTCTACTGTGAGGCGGGCGATCTCCAGGATCTGGAGCAGCACATCAAGGCAATTCCGATCCCCGTCGTCTTCGACCATATGGCTGTGCCTGCGATCGAAAAGGGCGTGGGCGCCCCCGAGTTTCAGCGCTATCTGCAGCTCTTTCGCGACAAGAAAGACTGCTTCGCCAAGGTTACATGTCCAGAGCGTCTGACGGGATCGAGCAAGCCGGAGGAGTGGCGCAAGGTCCTGCCGTTCGCGCGCGCGCTGGCCGACGAATACCCCACTCGGGTCATCACCGGCACGGATTGGCCTCATCCCAACATGAAAGAGGGCCAGATGCCCAACGACGGCGAATTGCTAAATCGCTGGATCTGGGAGTCCGCGGGCAGGAGCAGAGATACGTTGCGCCGCATCCTGGTCGACAATCCGCGGACTCTTTTCAATTTTCCCGGATAATTCCGTGCCGCCAAAGCGCGAAGGATTAGATGGCTCTGGCGGGATCTCATCGTATGCCGCTACCGGTGAAATCCGGGAAGGATGTCCAATTCGGAGGGGGAAAGTAAGAATTAGCGAGCTTGCCGAGTATTTCTTCCCGAGGTTGGTAAGACCTGCCAGGGCGGCATTTATACAGCCTTGACGGGATAGACGCTATTTCTATGATTCGAGTAGGTCGGCGATTTTGGCTAACTGCGTGCCTTGCCCGTTGAGTCTGGCTTTGGTCCATTTCGCAAAAAAGGAAACATAGAAAAATGACTAAATCGATACTCAAGACAGCGTTTGGAGGTTTGATCGCGGCGGGCCTGATGGCCTATGGGCAGCAGCCGCAAGATAATCCGCAACCGGCACAGCAGCAGGAAAAGCAAACACAGCCTCAGGCTCCCGCCGGAGCACCGCAACAGCCGCAGTCAGCTGAGCAAGTATTCGCGGCACTGGATACCAACAAAGACGGAAAACTCAGCCCAGAGGAGTTCGGAAAATTGTTCCGCGATGCGAAAGTATCCGACGTTCAGGCGGAGTTCGCCAAATGGGACAAAAACGGCGACAAGAGCATTACGATGGATGAGTTTAAGGCGGGCTTTCCGCAACAATAAGAGAGGCGCGAGGATAGGGCAGGCCGCAGGGCCTGCCCTTAAAAACTGACTACCAGCGGGGCTCGCGCCGGCGACCACCGCCACCAAACCCACCACCGCCGCCACGATTGCCGCCGCCGCCACCGAAACCTCCACGCTCCGGGCGAGGACGAGCTTCGTTCACGTTCAACGCACGGCCGTTCAGTTCCTGACCGTTCAGGGCCTCGATGGCTTTCATCGCTTCGGCTTGATTGGTCATTTCGACAAAAGCGAAGCCGCGCGGCTGGCCGGTGTCGCGATCGCGGACTACGCTGGTTTTCTCAACGGCGCCGTACGCGGCAAAAGCAGCCTCGAGCTCGGTCTCCGTGGTCTGATAAGCAAGGTTTCCAACAAAAATATTCGTCACTGATTTCTCCAATAAGGTTCAATTGACCAGGCGGGCTCGGTTCCAATGGTAGGTAACTGGCGGGCTAGGCACGTTCAAAAGTGTATCACAGGCGGTTAGATGCAAGCAGTTAGATCAGGGCGCGCTCCACGAACTCACCCCGCTCATTGATCCAGCAACAATATCGGGTGCGGACTTGATTTTGATTTCGAGAACATACATCGGCCTGGAGCATTACAGACGGATCCGATGATTGAACTAAATGCTTGGCGGCGTCCTTCGCGCTGCCCAGCGCGGGACATGGCAATTCCGGGCTGAACACCCTGGTACTTGCCTTATGCTTCTCCATGGTACGAACAAAGTATTGCATGCTATTCCTATGTTACCACCTCCGTTTTTCGTGTAGTAGGCTACTTTACTCCGACGAAACGGGGTTAGAAGAGCGGCGGAGTATGATGAAAACCGGAGAACCGCCTTAATGAACAACAAACTGGTTATCGCCTTTGCGCTCGTCGCTGGACTTGTAGGTGGATTACTCGCACGATACTTGGCGCCACCTTCCGCGTTCGCCCAAAATCAAGCGCCGGTCACGAAAGAGCTTCGAGCGCAGAGCTTTACGCTTGTGGATTCATCCAATCGCACGGTTGGCACGTTCAGCTTCCGAGCCGCAGCCTCCGCCGCCACCTCCTAATGCTACTGGGCCGGCACCGCAGGATTTGGCTCAGGGTCTCGGCGCATTGTCCTGAGAAATTCGACTGGCCGCGAAATCTGGAGCGCTGGTGGTAGTTCAATCCGACAGTTAAGCGAGAGATAAGTTCAAAGTAGGCCAATACCGTCTTCGGTGGCGTGTCAACTGCTAAGATTGGGCTCATGAGACTGCTGCTTAGCATCGTTCTCGCAATTCCCCTTTCGGCGGCCGCGGTGGACGGCGCCAAGATCCATTGGACGAGTACGGGTGCGGCTAAACAAGCGGTGATTCTGGTTCACGGATGGACCTGCGATGAAACATCTTGGGATGCTCAAGTGCCAGTGCTGAGCCAGAAATACAGGGTGATCACCCTGGATCTGCCCGGCCACGGCAAAAGCGATCCGCCCAAGGACGGGAAATTCTCGATGATTGGATTCGCTCGCGCGGTGGAGGCGGTGCGGGCGGAGGCGAAGGTGGACAAAGTCGTCCTGGTGGGTCACAGCATGGGAACGCCTGTGATCCGCGAGTATGCTCGATTGTATCCGAAGCACGTCGCCGGGCTGGTGCCGGTGGATGGGTTACTGTCGATTTCCACAGGTGGGTCTCAGGGCAAAGGCCGCGCGGCTCCGAATCCCGGGGCGATGACCGGACCCGACGGTATGAAGGCGCGCGAGGCTATGATCCGGGGAATGTTTACTCCGGCGACACCAGCGGCTGTCCAGCAGCACGTGTTAAAGATGATGCTGGCTCCGCCGGAATCGACTGCTTCAGGAGCCATGATCGCAACCTTCGATACGGCCAACCTGAATGACTTCGTGTCGACGGTGCCGGTCTTGGGAATCTATGCCGGAAATTCGCCAATGGCGAATCACGACACTCTGAAGAAGTTCTTTCCGAATTCGGAGTACGTGCAGGTCGCGGGAACAGGGCACTTCGTGATGCTGGAGCGGCCTGAAGAGTTTAACCGCTTACTGTTGGCATTTTTGGGAAAGGTCAAGTACTGAAACAAAGTGGAGCGGGTGCCGGTTCGCAATCGTATTGTATTTCTGGACTGGTTGCGGGGGTTGGCGGCGATCGTCATGCTCCAGGGGCACACCTTTGATTCCTTCCTCAAGCCGGAATTGCGTGAGCAGCCGACGTTCATCTTTTCACAATTTTTCGGCGGGCAGGCTGCGGCGATTTTCCTATTTCTGACTGGGATCACGTTCGGCCTCGGTATGCACCGGCGGGACGACTTGCCGCCTTGGCATCGAATCACCGGCGCGCTGCGGCGAGCCCGATATTTGTTCCTGTTGGCGATCGCCTTCCGGCTGCAGATGTGGCTCTTCGCATTACCGAAGCAGCCCTGGACCGATCTGTTTCACGTGGATGTGCTGAACGTGATGGGCGCTACCGCAGCGCTGCTTTCGATCATTGCGCTGGCTCAAGGGATGCGGCGCGTGCGCTGGGCCGCGTTTGCGGGAATCGTACTGGCGGCACTGGCTCCGGTGATGTCGGGACTCGAAACCGCACGAATCCCGGGCGCGATACGCGATTATTTCGTGCCCAGCGCGTCGTTCAGCATGTTCCCTTGGGGCGCCTATCTGGCGTTCGGGCTTGCGG
This sequence comes from Bryobacteraceae bacterium, assembly GCA_025980665.1. Classification (GTDB taxonomy): domain Bacteria; phylum Acidobacteriota; class Terriglobia; order Bryobacterales; family Bryobacteraceae; genus Palsa-187. The sequence goes on along the minus strand of JAICXC010000053.1, from coordinate 1,897 downwards.
CGGGAAGTGCGATCCCATTTGTAAGACGGGGCGAATGGAGCCGAGTGACGCAATGGGCGGCCTTATTAGGGTTCGGACTGCTGATCGCCGGGCGGTACTTTTCGAATCTGCCGTTTTCGATCTATTCCAACTCGAATTTCTGGTTGAATAGCCCGGCCCTGGTGGCTTGCAAGCTGGGGATCACGCTGCTGCTGGGTTCGGGCGCCTTTCTGTGGACCGAGTACTTCAGTGAAGGATGGAGCTGGGTGCGGCTTCTGGGCACCACGTCGCTCGCGGTGTACTGGGTGCACGTGGAGCTGTTGTATGGGCGATGGTTTTCGTCGTACAAACAAATCCTCACGATTTGGGAGTGTGTGGTGGCTTCTTCACTGCTCATGGTGGCTATGGTCGGGATGAGCGCCGCAATCGGGCGTCTGCGGCAGAGATGGACGTACGACCTTTCGCAGAACAAGCGCATAGCAGCGTGACGCAACCGGCAACCGATCTGATATTCTGTCCTCACCATGCGGACTAGAATTCTTCTCCCAGGATTAATTTTTGCCGGCTGCGGAGCGGCGGCATTGATGGCCCAGGCCGGCAAAGTGTGGACGGCCGCTGAGCTGTTCACGCGCAACGTCGGAACCAAGGAAGATCAGGATACGGCGTTTCCACCGCACAAGATCATCGGGAACCTGTACTATGTCGGCACCCGAAGCCTGGGCAGCTTTTTGATCGTGACGCCGCAGGGGAATATCCTCATCAACAGCGATTACGAGCGTACAGTGCCGGTGATCAAGCAGTCGGTTGAAAAGCTGGGATTCAAGTTTACCGACATCAAGATTCTGCTCGGCAGCCACGCGCATGGAGACCATATGGAAGGCGATGCGCTCGCCCAGGAGCTAAGCGGCGCGCAAGTCATGGCGATGGCGGAAGACATCCCGGCGCTCCAGACGATGCGAACTCCCAGCGGTAAAGCTCGGCCCAGCTACAAGGTGATTCACGACGGCGAGAAAGTCACGTTGGGCGGGACGACGCTGGTGGCGCACCTGACTCCCGGGCATACGCGCGGGTGCACGACGTGGACCGTCAGCATCGAGGACGGCGGCCGGTCGTACAACGTGGTGATCATCGGAAGCGTTGGCGTGAATGCGGGGACCAAGCTGATCAACAATCCGCAGGTGCCGCAGATCGCCGAGGAGTATCAGCGTAGTTTCCGGATTCTGCGTGGGCTCAAGTGCGATGTGCCGCTCGGGTCGCACCCGGCGATGTATAACTTAGCGGAGAAGTATCCGAAGCTGGGGAAGGGCCCGAATCCGTTCATCGATCCGCAAGGCTATAAGACGGAGCTGGATATTCAGGAGACGGCTTTTAATGCTGTTTTGGACGAGCAGAAGAAAGCCGCGAATGAACGCAAATAGACGCAAGTTCACTATGCTCCTGATCGGGATTGTGGGGAGCAGCGCATATGGGCAGTGGGTGAATTATCCTGCGCCCGGGACGCCTCGTACGCCTGACGGCAAACCGAATCTAGCTGCCCCTGCGCCGCGTGCCTCCAACGGCAAGCCGGACCTATCCGGTCTGTGGCATGTGCAGCCGACGCCGCGGAACGAGATGGTGCGGTTACTCGGTGCTGATCTGATCAAAGCAGCCGATGCCACCAGCGTCCCTGGCATGGAGCTCGATACCATTTCGAAGTACGCCATCAATATTCTTCTGGACTTCAAACCCGAAGAAGCGCCGATGCGGCCGGAGGCGGCGGCTTTGTTCGCGAAACGCGCGCAAGGAGACGTGAGAGATCCAGGAGTAGACTGCCTGCCGCTCGGCATTCCGATTTCCTCACTGGTTTCCGAGGTCCACAAGATCGTTCAGACTCCGGGCCTGATCGTGATCCTGCTCGAAGTGGATAATGCACATCGCC
>JAICXC010000058.1 GCA_025980665.1 Bryobacteraceae bacterium | reverse complement strand
TTCGCGCCCGGCGCCGGTATTGGTGGCATCTTTTGCTTTATAGGCGGTAATCGTGATGGTATCGCCTTCTTTCAGCAGATTTCGGGAGAACCCCGTTCGCTTGAGTGTATTCGGCGGATACCCTTCGAGCGCCCAGGAAGTTACTTTGCCGCCATCGACCACATCGATGTGAATGTAAATGTGGGGGTTAGTCCACTCGACCTTAGTGATTTTGCCAGTGAGTTTGATCTCTTGGCTCGAATCATACTCGGCCGCGAAGGAATGATGGGCCCAAGTGGGTGTCACAATCACCAGGGCACCAGCGCAAGCCATTATGACGCCCAAAAATCGCTTTCTCATAAAACGCACTTCCCCCTTATAAGGATTGCATCGTCGGTATCGTACCGCGCCTAAAGAGGCAAGTCAAACATAGAGTCGACTTCGCCATACGGCAGCTCGGAGCGAAGCGCTGCGACAAAACGAACCCAAGCATTGTTTGAAACCGCCCCGAGTGGACTCCAACCCTAAAAGAAGGGCGAAAATCTCCACGGGCAAGGCCGACGGGTCCACTAAATTTGGCGCGATCTCCACGGTGGTATACGATGAATAACGGCGCCCCGCATAGCTCAGGGTCGAGCGCTTGAGTCGAGCTACGTGAAAAGCAAGGAGAAATGACGATGAGATTGGCGAAAACAGTATTGCTTCTTACCCTGGCATCGGTGGCGGCCTGGGCCCAGGTGAATGCGGGCGAACAGAAGCCCGAAGCTAGCGTGCCCTTCAACATGACCCCGGCCCCGGCCACCTTTGAATTGCCCTGGCGGATCGCGTTCCTGCCCGATGGCCGCATGCTGATCACCGAAAAGGTCGGGCCCGTTTGGCTGGTGTCCGCAAAGGGAGAGAAGATCGCGGCGGTGACCGGTACGCCCGCAGTTTATTGGTCTGGCCAGAGCGGCATGCTGGGCGTCTATGTCTCGCCAAATTACGTTGCCGACCAGACCATCTATCTCACGTATTCTGAACCGGGTGACTATGGCGGCGGTCTGGCGCTCGCGCGCGCCAAGTTGGCCCTCACCGCCAACTCCGCCACGTTGCAGCGGGGAACTTTCCAGGTGCTGTGGCATCAGATGCCCAAGGGCAAGGGTGGCCAGGAAGGTGGGGCGGTCGCTTTCGCGCCTGACGGCCAGTCTCTGTTCCTGTCGGTAGGCGACCGCCAGCGCTTCGCCCCGGCTCAGGATCCGAACCAACCTGTAGGCAAGATCCTTCACCTGACGCTGGACGGTAAACCCGCTCCCGGCAATCCTAACGCCGGCAAGACCGGCGCTCGCACTATCTCCCTGATCGATCCGCCCAGTGACACCGAAACCGCCAAGACCGCGAAGGTCGTCAGCACCTATACGTTCCCGGCCGAGAACCTGACGCCGGCGGAAACCTGGACCATGGGCCATCGCACTCCCTACGGTCTGGCGTTCTCTCCCACCGGCGAATTATGGGAGGTCGAGCACGGCCCTCGCGGCGGCGACGAGCTGAACCTGATCGAGAAGGGCAAGAATTATGGCTGGCCGCTGGTCGAGTACGCCGACAACTATAACGGCGTCCCCATTCCCCGGCCCGACACTCGTCCCGACTTTGCGAAGCCTGCGATCTACTGGGTGCCGGTGGTTGCACCGGGCAATCTGATGTTTTACCGCGGCACCCAGACCTTCCCGCAATGGAACGGCAACGGCTTCATCAGCGGTATGGGGACCCAGTCGCTCAACCGCGTCATCTTTGACGGCAAAGGCGGCGCCAAAATGGCCGAGCGCTGGGCTATGGCCAAACGCATCCGCGATGTGGCGGAAGCCCCCGATGGCTCGCTATGGTTGATCGAAGACGCCAATCCCGGCGCTCTGATCCATGTGACACCCAAGTGATGCCTTCGCGTTAATGGCGATACTCGCACCTGTCTTAGAGTTCGAGAACGTATCTAAGTTCTTCTACCGGCACGGCGGACAGATGCTGCTGCGCGATCGCCTGGCACATGTCTTGCGTCCCGGAACACGCGAGCGTTTTTACGCGCTTACCGGCGTCTCTTTCAAACTCGATCACGGGGAAAGCATGGCGGTGGTCGGCTCAAATGGCGCGGGCAAAAGTACATTGCTCAACATCGCCACCAGCTTGAGCGATCCCAGCGAGGGGCGCGTGGCGGTCGGCGGACGGGTGGAAGCCCTGCTGGAGCTGGGGTCGGGGTTTCATCCGGATCTCACGGGAGCCGAGAATCTTCGCATCAAAGCCAGCCTTCTAGGACTGACCCGGCGACAAGTACGGGAACGATTCGACCAGATCGTGGAGTTTTCCGAGCTGGCCGACTTTATCGACGAGCCGCTGCGGACCTATTCCGCAGGCATGACCATGCGGCTCGCCTTTGCCGTGGCGATCAACGTGGATCCGGATCTGCTCATCATCGATGAGGTCCTAGGAGTCGGGGATCAAAATTTCTTCCAAAAATGCGTGGACAAGATCATGGAATTCCGCCATTCCGGCAAATCCATCCTGTGCGTGTCGCATGCTCTGAACACGCTGGAAAGCATGTGCGACCGCGGCCTGTGGCTGGATCACGGGCGGGTGATGAAACAAGGCAGCGTAGGAGAAGTTCTTAAGGCCTACCGCGAGTCGGCTTCGACGCACGCCGGGCTCACGGTGCACACTTAGCTAAACTGACACGCTATTTGTGAGTATCGTGCTCGGTGGTGGCCGCTTTCGCCGCCGTGCCGATCTTAACCGAATGCGCCAGTTTGGTCTTGCTGCCTTCAGGAATGTCGACCACTACACGGACGCCCGCCTTGAGATCCGCCGCCTGCGCGGGCTTATCGCTGCGAGTGATCTCAGTTTTCGCGTCAAGGGTGACAGGTACGTCTCCCTTGGCGGTCTTTACCGTTAAAACGTTGTTGTCGAGTTTCACCACAGTGCCGGTCACGTGATCGAAACCGCCGTGCGCTAAAATCTGAGCCGCACAGGCCAGTAGGAGCGTTAACAAACTAGTGATGATGATGTTCGGGCGTCGATTCATGAGTGTCCTCTCCTCGTAAAAACTTTTCCTCTTCCTGTTCTTCCCGAAGATCGTCCGGGCTCTTGGGATTCAACTTCTCCATCGCCTTCTTTTCTTCGAGAGTGACCTGCGGAAGATGACGGATGAAGTGTACCAGCTTCCAGGAATCCTCTTCATCGTGGGCTGATCCGGTGCTCCACGCCGGCATTCCCGTAAGGCGAATTCCGTTTTGAATGATGTAGAACAACTCGCCGTCGGTGAGCTGCTGGGTGGCGGGCAGACGCATATCGGGAGCCGGCGGATACAGATTCTTCCCGATTGGGGTATCTCCGCTGCCGTCATTGGCGTGACACGAGTAACAATGATCCGCCCAATGCGCGCGGGCTTCTTCGAGCGTATCGGGACTGTTAGGGACCGGGTTCATCCGGGATTTTGCCTCCGTCGGAATGCCCATCATTCGAGCCTTCCCGGCCACCCAGCGTTCCATCGCAGTAGGCTGATCGCGGATACCAAATCCCCGGGACTCCCGGATGAGAGCCATGCCAGTTAAGAGCGCCACGACAACCACGAAGGCGATACCTAAAAAGAACCAGCGCACGGCTCTATGCTACTTCGTACTATCCCAGAACGTAAACTTCGCCCCCAGCTGCATGCCGTACGGTTGATATAATCGCTGACGCTATGACGACCTGTGATCGTAGGACCTTCTTGACCGCAGCGCTAGGAGCTGCGACGGCGATTCGTGCAGCAGCCCAACAGCCGGCCGTTGGAACCGCCGCGCCGCGCGATTGGTCCGGCCAGACGCCGATACGTTACCCCGACCCCGACGTCCTCGCTGTAGACAATCGCTTCCGCAAATACGTGGTTGGTAATACCACAATCAAGCGGGTTTACACGGGCGCGCTCTGGTCCGAAGGTCCAGCGTGGAACGGCGTCGGGCGTTACCTGGTGTGGAGCGATATTCCTAACAACGTCCAGATGCGGTGGACGGAGGAGGACGGCCGCGTCACGGTATTCCGCAATCCATCCGGCTACAGCAACGGCAACACCTTCGACTTCGAGGGACGGCAGCTATCCTGCGAGCACGGCAATCGCCGCGTGGCGCGGTATGAACCCAATGGAACAATCACCGTGATCGCCGACAAGTTTGGAGGAAAGAGGCTCAACTCGCCGAATGACATCGTGGTTCACCCGGATGGTGGGATCTGGTTCACCGATCCTACTTACGGTATCCAGGGTTTTTATGAGGGATTCCAGGCCACGCCAGAACTCAAGCCAGCAGTCTACCGCGTGGATCCCAAGACCGCGCAGATCGAGAAAATCACGGATGAACTCGACCAGCCCAATGGCATCTGCTTTTCGCCCGACTACAAGAAAGTCTATATCGCCGACACCGGATCCGGCCGTGAGACCAAAGTATTCGATCTGGATGGAAATAAGCTGAAGAACGGCAAACGCTTCGTCCAGTTCGCGAACGGTGCTGCGGACGGAATGCGTTGCGACGTCGACGGGAATCTGTGGGCCGGCGCACCTCCGGGAGTCCAGATCGTCGCGCCCGGTGGCGAGCCGATTGGGGTGATCCGGTTGCCTGAGAACTGCGCAAACGTGGTTTTCGGCGGGACCAAACGCAACCGGTTATTCATGTGCGCGAGCCAATCACTATACACTGTCTACGTCGGCACCACGGGCGCGCACATTACGTAGCTATCGCTGCACGCGACCGGAGCCGCCTTCTTTGAGGAGCGCGTTCACCTCGGCCACACTCAGGCGGCTGAAGTCGGATGGGATCGAGTGTTTCAGGCCGCTGGCCGCCACTGCGAACTCGAGAGTCTCCTGACTGCCGAAGCCGCCGAACATGCCGTAGATCAATCCGGCCGCGAAGCAATCGCCTGCGCCCACACGGTCCACGATATGGGTGATGTCATACCTGCGGCTTGTGAGGAACTTTTTGCCGTCATGCAGACAGGCCGACCAACGATTGTGCGACGCGCTCACAGATTCGCGCAACGTAATCGCGATCGTCCGCAGATTCGGATACGCCGATAGCACCCGGTCCGCGAGCTTCTCATACTGCTCGGGGTCGAGTTGTCCGGACCTGACGTCCACTTGAGCCTCCAGCCCGAGCGATACCTGGATATCTTCTTCGTTGGCAATTAAAACATCGGTGAGTTTTACTAACTCGGGCATTACCTCGCGCGCGATCTTGCCCCATTTCCAAAGATTCTTGCGGTAGTTGAGATCGCAGGAGACAGTAAGACCCGCGTCGTGAGCCTTATGAATCGATTCGACCGCCAGATCGGCGGCCGAGGAGCTAAGTGCCGGTGTGATTCCACTGATGTGAAACCAACCAGCACCTTCGAAAATAACCGTCCAGGAAATGTCGCCCGGCTGGGCGAGCGCCATGGCACTGTGATCGCGATCATAGACAATCCTGGACGGACGCTGGTTGGCGCCGGCTTCGAGATAGTACACACCCAGACGTCCATTGGCACGGATGATCCGCGACGTATCGACGCCGAAGCGTCGCAGTTCGGCTACCGCCGCATCGGCGATCGCGTTGTCTGGCAACACGGTTACGAAGCTGGCAGGCAATCCAAAGGACGCGAGCGCCACGGCCACGTTGGCTTCGGCGCCGCCAAACGTCGCTACGAATTGGGGAGTCTGTAAGAAACGCTCGAAGCCCGGTGGTGCAAGCCGTAGCATGACCTCACCAAAAGTGACTACCTTTCCAGGCATCAGGCTTTTCCACGAGCTTCGGCGATCGTCGTAATAAACCGGCGCGTCAGATCGGTGATGGACTTGAAATCGCCGGTCTTGGCGCCCGCCGTTAAGTTTCCGCCGACACCCAGCGCCGCGCTGCCGGCCGCGATCCATTCCGCTGCATTATCGATACTGACACCGCCGGTGGGCATGAGCAAAGCTTGCGGCAGCGGCGCCTTCGCGGCCTTCACGAAAGCCGGCCCCAGCGTCTCTCCTGGAAATATTTTTACGATATCGGCGCCAGCTTCCATAGATTCCACGATGTCGCGGATGGTACCGGCGCCCGGCAAGTACGGGATCTGATAGCGGTTGCACAGGCGGGCCGTGCCGATATTTAACGACGGGCTCACCACGAACTGGGCTCCGGCAAGAATCGCGATGCGGGCTGTTTCAGGATCGAGCACCGTTCCAGCGCCCAGGGCTAGCTCCTGTGTTGAAAACCGCTTCGCCAGCTCATCTATGATCGCCGCAGCGCGCGGAACCGTGAACGTGATTTCGATGGCTGCCGCACCGCCCTCCGCGCACGCTTCCACAATGCGGGATGCTTGATTCGAATTATCTGTCCGGACAATTGCCACTAGGCCGGACTCGGTGATCCTGCTTAGGACATGAAGTTTAACGTTAGTCATGTCGATTCTTTTCTCGACCACTGTATCGCAATCATGGTTTCTTCCACCTTCGTTCGAACTCGCGGACGTATCAGCCATTTGGGACATTCTGGCCGAGCCCTGCGCGCCGAAGTGTCGCACGCGCGATTCCGTCCCCCATTGCCGACACGTCCTGCGGTTCTATCTACCTCTTTTCGAATGACTTCAAGCGCTGTGAGTGAGAGAGTGGCAATGGCGGACGACGTGCACTTACCGGACCTCAAGTGAAAACCGCCCACTACCGTTCTGCATTGATGGCGAGCTACTGCGTCGCTGGTGGCCTGATATCCATCGTAAACTTCGCGCAGGTCGACTTGACGCATCGTGATGATTTCCTGTGTTACCTGGTATGCGTCGCCCTTGCCGCCCTGGGACTACGCAGTGCCCATCGCAACGTGATTCCCCTGAGTCTGCTGGTCATGTTGCTGGCGATCCAGGACCTAAGCCTTCCGCAACTGATCGTCATCGCTTTCGCAGTTTCTTTGCTGGGGCTGATTCGCGAGGCTGGCCGTACTCCCCCGAGCGTGTGGACGATGCTCCTTTCGGTTGCGAGCGGGAGCATCGGCATTACCGCGGCCCAGATGATCCATCAAACCTTCGCCGCTCTCAAGTACAACGCGCTGTTTCCCGCACCATTCATCGCAAGCGCCCTGATCCTGCTGTTGAACTTGAGCCTGGCCAGGATACTGGGGAAAGAAGGCTCTTTTTCCATCGGCACCGTGCTCCTCCAAGAAGTCCGACCCTTGCTGCCTTGGTTTGTGGGACTGGCTTACCTCGCATCGTTGATCCGAAGCGCGGCCACGCTGGGCGGGATGAATGCGGGCCTGGTAACGTTGCCGATGCTGTTCGCCCTGGACGCGGCATTCCGCGCGTGGTTCGACAACAAGGAGAAACACCGGGAAGAACTGGCAGCCCTGCAGAAACGCAGCTTGGAAAAGTTGGCCGCACTGCACCAGCGCACGCTGGAGACCCTGGCCGTCGCAATCAACGGCCGCGACCGCACCACTCAGATGCATCTGCGCCGGGTGCAGTTCTATGTCCGCGCGGTGGGAGCGGAGTTGAAACTCAGCGATGAACAGCTGGAGCACCTGAATGTTGCTGCCCTGCTACACGATATCGGCAAGCTGGCGATTCCCGATCATATCCTTCTCAAGCCCGGGCCCTTGTCGCCCGAAGAGTGGGAGAAGATGAAAACCCACCCCGTGAGCGGCGCGGAGATGCTTTCACGGATGAATTTCCCCGAACAGGTACTGGAAATCGTGGCCGCGCACCACGAGAAGTGGGACGGCACCGGCTACCCACGCGGGATCAAAGGGGAACAGATTCCGATCGGCGCTCGGATTCTGTCCGCGGTGGACTGTCTGGATGCGTTGGCGTCGGACCGGCCTTACCGTGGCGCTCTCAGCATCGATATGGCGATGGATAGGGTTTCGAGAGAAGAAGGACGAAGTTACGATCCGCTGGTGGTGTCCGTACTCCAACGCCGCTATGTGGAGCTGGAGCGCATGGCTTGGGGCGAGGTTACGAACAACTCCGGCGCGGACGTCCCCGATACGACCAATAACGATCTTGGAAAACTATCCGCCACTCTAAATGCCGAGTCCAAGCCCGCCAGGCAATCGATTCTGGACCCGATCATCTCGGCACGGCAGGAAACGCAGCGCCTGCAGACGTTAGCCACCGCTTTGACGCATTCTCTGGGCGCCAGCGAAGTGACCACGGCCATCCATGAGCACGTGAAACCGATGATCGCGCACGATACGATGGCGATCTATGTAAGCCGTGAGAACAAGCTAGAGCCGATCGGAATCGTGGGTGAGAACAGTCATCTCTTCAGCCCAGAGCCATTCCCCATTGAAAAGGGTTTGTCCGGCCGCGTCATCCAACATAAGACTTCAATCCTCAACGGGGACCCCTGCATGGAAGTGGGCTTCAGCAACGATTCGATCGTGGTATATAAGCTCCAGTCGGCGCTGGCTGTCCTGATGACGGGGCCGAGAGGCATGGTGGGAGTCATCACGCTCTACCAGAACGACCTGCGCTCTTTTACTCGCGATCACCTGCGACTGCTCGAAGCGGTCAGCCAGCAGGTGGCCCCAGCCATCGAAAGCGCGCTACGATACCATGACACGGAAAAGATGGCGGTGACCGACCACCTGACAGGTGTGCCCAACGCCCGTTCCCTGGAGCTGCATCTGCACCGTGAGCTTGCGCGGGCCCAGCGGGAAGGGACCAGCGTGGGAGTGCTGGTTTGCGACTTGAATGGATTCAAGGCGGTCAATGACCGGTTCGGCCACTTGAAGGGTAATGAAGTATTACAGACGGTTGCCAAGGGCTTGCAGGATGTCTGCCGCAAGTCAGATTACGTCGCACGCATGGGCGGAGACGAGTTCGTCATCGTTTCCCCAGGTCTGCAGGAAGATTTGACTATTTCCTACGTGGACCGCCTTCAGACAGTAGCGCGCGACGCGGGCTGGAGCGTTTGCAACGAGCAATGCCTATCCATGGCCGTGGGAACCGCCATCTATCCGTTGGACGGCGCAGATGCTGAAATCCTGCTGGCTGAAGCTGACCGCAGAATGTATAACGCCAAGCCGCAGGGCTCGCGCCGGGAGGCGACGGCGCCGACCCACGCTGTGATTGAGCAGCGCGTTTCCTAACGATTTTCGAAGTTGCTTTTTATTGTTGCGGCGATGACATCTCGTCCGCCGACTTCTTAACCATCAGCAGCACAATTGTCGTGGCGAGGAGTGTAATAAAGGATCCTACGTAATTGGTGAACAGCGCCACCACGGACAAAGCGGCCGAGAGTATGAATAAGCCGGTGACGATCTTGCCGAAATGCCGGCGGAAATCGGTCTTGGATTTTACCGGAGCATTGACAAGGTCTCCGCAGTTGACGCAGTTGATGTCACTCTTGGCTATCGGGGACTCGCATTGTTTGCAGCGTTGCATAAGACCTTAAAGGGTGCAGGCAGCCCAAGTCTACAGGCTATGCTTGCATCTGTCCATTAGGGGTTCACCCGACACGTCCTAAGCACCTAGTGAACGGAGTGCGATAAACTCGCATTCGGTGGAGGCTCGCTCTCAGTGAGAGGCTTTCCGGAGGAATAATGATCAGGACACTCTTCGGCATCGTATGCGTCACATGCACTTGGGCACAGGTCCAGAACTATAAGCCTGTAACACAGGACATGCTGACCAACCCAAGTCCCAATGACTGGCTAATGTTCAGCCGCACCTACGACGCACAACGCTATAGCCCGCTCAATCAGATCAACAAACAGAACGTGAATCAACTCGGATTGGCGTGGACCAGGGGTCTCGCGAACGGGACCATGGAGAGCATCCCGCTGGTGCATGACGGAGTGATGTATGTCATCGCTCCCCCGGCATCGGTTTTGGCGCTGGACGCCACCAATGGCGACGTGATCTGGGAATATAAGCACCGTCCGGACAATGCTCCGGGTGCGGCTGGCAGGTCGAAAGCCATCTCGATCTACGGCGACGTGATCCTTTACATGGCGCCGGATAATTTCATCGTTGGCATCGATGCGCGCACGGGCGTCGCTAAATGGAAAGTGCCGGACACACGCGGGCATTCGTCCGGATCGATTGCCGTCGATGGCAAGTTCATCTCAGGCGGCGCTTGCAGCGGCGGTTTGCAGTCAAGCTGTTACGTCGCGGCTCACGACGCGGCGACCGGCAAGGAGATTTGGAAGTTCTATACCGCGCAGGGAGTTAACGACGTAAATCCGGACTCCTGGGGCGGCGCGCCGGCGGACAAGCGCACTGCCTCCACTTGGGGTTTGCCGGGAACTTACGACCCGGTCCGCAAAGTAATTTATTGGGGTATCGCGAATCCCACACCGAACACGCGCCTGGACCGGCACGCGGGAAACATTGATGCCATCCCGCGTATCGCACCGTCGGATCTTTATAGCAATTCGACCGTAGCGCTGGATCCCGAAACCGGAAAGCTCAAGTGGTATTACCAGCATCTCCCGGGCGACGATTGGGACGAAGACTACACCCACGAGCGTACGCTGATCCGAACTGCGGTGAGCCCCGATCCGAAATTTGTGAAGTGGGCCAATCCCGATATCCCCAAAGGTCAGCAGCGTGACATCGCGGTGATGGTCGGCGAAGGCGGCGGCGTATTCGCGATGGACCGCAACGACGGAAAGTTTTTATGGGCGACGCCGTTTCCGTACGACACCCCCAACTTCCTGATCAAGAACATCGACGTGAAGACCGGGAAAACCGAAATCAACTGGGACCTGGTGTTCAAGGACAAGGGCGAAAAAAATCACACGATTTGCTTCTACAACACCCGGAGTTACTGGCCCACGGCGTACAGTCCGAAGACGAACTCTTTGTATGTGCCTTATAACGACAACTGCCTGGACATGGGCGTGAGCCGCGGGCGGACACCGGTGTCCGGTCCGAAATCCGGAATGACCAATGGGCCGAATAAAATGGCCGGTGTCGCGAAAATCAATATGTCCACGGGCGAGATCCAGCCGTTTTATCTGGGGCACGCGCTGACCAACGGATCGGTGGTGGCGACGGCGGGCGACGTGGTGTTCTGGGGCGATCTCAATCGCCGGTTCATGGCGCTCGATTCGGAATCCGGGAAGGTTCTGTGGGATACGATTCTGGGCGGATCGGTTTCGGTGAGCACCATCACATATGCGGTGAACGGGAAGCAGTACGTCGCGGTGATGACCGGAGACGGCGCGTTGACGGGAACCTTGACGGCCATGACTCCGGATCTCAAGGTGATCAAGGGGTATAACGCGATCTACGTGTTCGCGCTGGCGGACAAGCGGTAGGGACCTAGTGGGGTCAGGTGTTTAGGCCAGATCCCACCAAACCAAACAAGCTGATCAGGTTATTTCGTCTTCGACAACTCGTCGTAGAACCCGTCCAGCGCGGCGGGCTGCAGGTTGATTTTGAACGGCAGATCTTCGGTCTTGATCGCGGCCATCAACTGGTCCTTCGGCACACCCATCTTCACCGCAGCTTTGGCCCGGTCGACAAACTTCGCGATGTTGTCGCGATAGGACTGGACGTAGGATCGCGGCTGAGGATCGTCGTTACCTGGAATCGCGAGGTCCCAATCGAGCTTCAGAGCGGCATCCAGCGCAGCCGGCCATTGGACCAGGCTCCCGCCGCCGGCGTAATCGGCCAGCGGGGCGCGGCTTCCCGGAGGAGTGCCGACCCCTAGCTCATCGCTGAGAGCGACAACCTTGAGATCCGGGAAGTACACCACGGTATCGCCGCTGGTGTGCGCAGGGCCGTAGTGGTGCGCCTCCACCGTCACGCCACCGAGTTTCACGGTGTAATCCTTCGAGTAAGTCACGCTGGGCGGCGCCGGTTTGGGCGTGGCCGCGTACGTGACCAGATTGCTCTTGAGATTCTCGTGCGCGATGAGGGGGATCCCCAGGGCCAAGAACTTGTCGTCATTACCGGTGTGGTCCTGATGATGATGCGTCAGGAACATGTACTTGATGGGCTGATTCGAGACGCTCTTGATGAGTTCCATCAACTTGTCGTAATTGCCCTCGGCGGGAAGCTTCCCATCCACCAGAATGATCCCCTCGCCGGTCACGCGAATGGTGGAATTGCCACCGGCGCCGGTGATCAGATACAGTCCAGGTTTAACTTGTTTAATCGCTTGAGCCTGATTTCCGCCGCCCTTCCCGCCCTTGGGCTGGGCGCATACGATTCCGGCCGCGGCAACGAAAACAATGAGGGTAAATAGGATCTTTCGCAACGTGAATTACCTCGTTCTCAAGGATACACCTGATCGATTTTTTTTATTTGACGGTTCGCATGGCCGCCGCTAGCATTATCTTGCAGAGTTCCCTCGTCGCGCTCGCAATGATCCTCGAAGATCGATCTGGAGCGTGGCAGTGTCGATTTCGGACGCCTATATCGTTCAGTATCTGTTAGACGGAACCTCAGAAGTTCCGGCGCAGGTCCATTGGTGCGAGAAGGATTCAGAACAGTTCGGGTACGTGGCTCGGGTGGAGAGTGTGGACCTGATTCTGGAACCGATGTACTCAAGAGCGGGCTCGCGCCTGATCTTGCGATTTCGCCATAACACCTAGGAATTCAGCATCATTGAGCCCGCGGGCGGGGGATGGCTGGGCCGCCAATTCTCGAGCGAAGACGAGCGCCATATGGTAAGGCTGTTCCGCGGACTTTTCAAAGCCGTGGCTTCCCAGTGCCATATCCGGCGTCAACGGGCCGAACAGAATCAGGAGCAGATTCGCGAGCGGATCAGCCATCGGCTGCTGTTTGGAGAACCAAGGGAAACCTCCAACCGAGCCGTTATCGCCGGACCACGGTAACTACGGTGCTTGGGCACGAGCGACACTGGCGAACCCGAGTAAAAGCCCGAATACGAAAAGTGACGAGGCAAAAACTAACTCCCTGTCCGAGAATAAGGGCGGACGTGATTCGGGACAATTAGGTACTCGCCTGACTATAGTCCTTCGTATTTCGTACGCTCTCCCGCCGTCCTTCACATAGCATGGATCGGTGCTATCCTGCGCCAGGAGGCGATTTCCATGGGACTTTCGCGTCGGAAAATGCTCAAGAAAGCTGCAGCGGCCGGGGGGGTTGCGGCCGCCGGAGGGGGCGTAATCATGGCTCCGCAAATAGTCAGCGGACAGGCTCCCGCACAACTGACCGGCACGCAGACGGGCCGACGATTCAAGGCATTTGTCCGGCGCGGCACGGGGGCATCGGTCGAGGAGCTTAAGCTCCTGGCGTTCCAGCCGCGCGAAGTCGTCATCCGCACGCAAGCATCGGCAGTCTGCTATACGATCGTCGGGCAGGTGCTGAGCACCAATGCGGCGCGGCAGGCGTCGATTCCGAACCATTCCGGCATGGGCGTTGTGGAAGCGATTGGACCGATGGTGAAGCGGGTGCAGATCGGCGATCGCGTGGTGATTCCCGGTACTCCACAATGCGGCCAGTGCTACCAGTGCCTGCAAGGCCGTTCCGACTGGTGCCAGTTTCTTTCGACTGCGCCGGCTCATCCCATGGCGGAGATGGCCGACGGTACGCAGGTGTTCGAAGGCGCTTCGCTGGGCGGGTTAAGCGAAATCATGGTGGTGCCGGAAGAGTATTGCTGTCCGGTGTTCACTGACGTTCCTTCGGCTGAACTTACACTGTTGGGCGATACCGTCGGCACCGGCCTGGCGGCGGGTCATAATCTGGCACAGATCGAGCCGGGCGCCGACGTCGTGGTCCTGGGCGCAGGCCCCGTGGGCATGGGCGCGATTCAATCCGCAAAGGTCCAGAACGCAGGTCAGGTAATCGTGGTCGAACCGATTAAGTACCGGCGTGAGATTGCGATGAAGGTCGGCGGGACGCTGACGCTCGATCCTAACGCGGAAGGGGCCGGTCTGGTTCCGAAGATTCGCGATCTTTGCAAAGGCCCGACGGATCGCCGCTTCGCGGGTGGCCGTGCATGGGCCGATCAGTTCCTCGCGGTTCCTAATGGCGCCGATTTCACCATCGAAGCCGTGGGCGGTGACAGCTTCCCGCCCAAGGTTGAAGTGGGACCGGATCCCACTGGTATTCTCCCCTTGCAGCAGGCTTTCGATATGACGCGTGGAGGCGGGCACATCGTGACGCTGGGGTTCGGGCAACGCGGAAACGTGACGTTCTCCGCGGTAAACTTCGCGAATCGCGGCCGGACTTTCCACTCCGGCCAGCAAGGCGGGCTGAATATGCTGCGCGACATCCCGCGCTACGTGAAGTTGATCGAAAAAGGCGTGATCGATACGAAGACGATGATCACGAAAACCTATCCTATTGAACAGACCCGGCAAGCGGTGCAGGATGTCGCCGATCGCACTGTGCTGGGCGCAGTGATTACCTTCACGTAGTAGCTACTTCAGGTCGTCGTAGACGACTTTGCCGTCCACGACCGTAAGCACCGACTTCAGTTTCTTGATGGATTCGTCGGGAACTTTGGCGGGATCGAAAAAGTCATCGCTCAGCGCGACCAGGTCGCCCAGCTTGCCGACTTCGATCGAACCGAGCCGATTTTCTTCGTGCAGGAACCAGCCGTTCTCAACGGTATATAGCCGCAACGCTTCCGCGCGCGTGATCTGTTGTTTATCGTTGATCAGCACGCCCGAGGCGTTTTTGCCGGTGACCATGTAGTAGATCATGAGCCACGGATTCAGCGTCGATATTTGCGCCGAGTCCGATCCCGCGCCCACGTGAATGCCGCTATCGAGGATCATGCGCAGCGGCGGACCGGCTCCCACAGTGCCGGCGAGATATCCGAAGGGATGAACGGCAATAGCGGCGCCCATGGCCTTGAAACGGTCCACCGTCGCCTGATCGATGCGTGGTGCGTGCGCAATGGACCAGCGCAAGTCCTTGATCGGCGTGACGGCGTTCACTTTTTCAAACGTCGAAGCGGTGATCTGGTCCTCGGCCGGCGAGAGACTGTGCTGCTGGAACGCCCAGCCTTCCTTGGCGATCAGTTGCAGGGCAGTTTCATAGTTGGCAGGCGGAGTGACCGTTCCAAACAACGGCCACTGAGTGGCGAACTCGCCGATTCCGGAAACCTTCAGCATGTCGTCGCCGAGGCCGGGCAAAATGTTATACATGCGCTGCTTAAGCATGGGGACGTCGGGCCGCGTATCCATGCTGAGGAAGAAGATGCGCAGGCGTGTGGTCATCTTGTTCTGCTGGTGCAGCGCCTGAAATGCGTCATACATGCGGAACGGATCGGCCGTGGCCAGACCGTCGAACGTGAACGAATCCTGAATGTCTGCTTGGCCCGGAGGCAGGAAGGCGCCCATATCCACGTTGGTGGTCAGCCCGACGCTGGCCGCGTAGGCCATGGCGTCCGCTGTTCCACGCAGCTTATCTCCAAAAGTCTGGATCGAGCGTAAAGCATTGAGCGCCGCGACCGACGGCGCATTCGCCGCGATGGTTCCTGTGTCGTTCACCGCGACACCCTTGCTGGTGAAGAACGCCTTGGCACGCGAGTTGACCGCAGCAGGTCCGGTGAACGCCTGATAAACGATAACGGGATGATTCGGCGCGGCGGCATCGAGCTCTGCCGATGTCGGCAGGCGTTTTTCGACGAACTGTGCGACGTTCCAGCCGCCCATCGCAGTGATGAACTCGCCGGCCGGCACCGACTTAGCACGAGCGGCGATTGCCGTTTGCAC
Organism: Bryobacteraceae bacterium; assembly: GCA_025980665.1. Classification (GTDB taxonomy): domain Bacteria; phylum Acidobacteriota; class Terriglobia; order Bryobacterales; family Bryobacteraceae; genus Palsa-187. Next base: position 15,034 of record JAICXC010000058.1, on the reverse strand, counting down.
ATCCTTGATCGATGCGGCCGTTTCCAGGCGCGTATCGTGACCCGGGCGAATCCCCAAAAGCACGATGTGATTGTGGTTATCGATCAGACCGGGCGTCACGGTTTTACCGCGCAGATTGATGGTCCGGGTGCATGGACCGCTGCGCGTATCGCCGTTTCGGCCCACCGCCGTGAACCGGCCTTCTTGAATGATGACCTCGGACACTATGGTGTTCTGCCGGTCCAGGGTCATGATCCTGCCGTTAGTGAGATGCAGATCGCGCGAGCCTGCGCAACGTGAATCTTGTCCGTGAAGGAGTCCGGTACCTGCTGCTACGATAAATACACAACTACATCTGAGTAAGCCACAGTACATGATCAGAGTATATTTCCTAGCCGCAGCTCTTGGGGCTTCGCTCTTTGGAGCTGCACCCTCTGGCGAAGAGGTGTTCAAGCAGCGCTGCGCCGGCTGCCACGAAGCGAACAATCCTCGAATTCCACGCGTGGAAGCTCTGCATCGCATGCCTGCCGCGCACATCCTGCGCACACTCAACTGGGGTGTGATGGGGAACGTCGCGTACACGATGAGCATCGCGGAGCGGGAAGCTGTCGCATCTTATTTGGGGACGCACGAGGCGCCCGCCGCGGCGCCACCCGGGGCCTATTGCGCGGATCGCTCGGTACGCTTCGCGAACGTTTCTGAAACTAAAGTTCCACCGCAGCCGCAGTGGAATGGCTGGAGTCCGTCCGCCACCAACACGCGTTACCAAAGTCCTCACGATGCTGGCCTTACGATTGACGGCGTGCAACACCTCCACCTGAAGTGGGCTTTCGCCTACGATGGCGATACCACCGCATTCGCGCAGCCGACCATCATCGACGGGAACCTGTTCGCCGGCAGTGCCAGCGGCGTGGTCCACGCATTGGACGCAAAGACCGGCTGCATTCGTTGGACCTACGATGCGAAGGGGCCGGTGCGCTCGTCGATTCTGGCCGTTCGACGCGGCAAAAGTTACTCGCTGCTGTTCGGAGATCAGATCGGGTGGTTCTATTCCCTGGACGCCATCACAGGGAAGGAATTGTGGAAGAAGAAGGTCGACGAGCACGATGCCGCAAGGCTGACAGGCTCACCGGTCGAATACGAGGGGACGGTTTTTGTGCCGGTGGCTTCCTGGGAGGAGAATCGGGCCATCAGCGCCGATTATGCCTGCTGCACATTTCGCGGCGGCGTCGCCGCACTGCGGATTCATGACGGGTCACAGGTGTGGCGCATGTACACAGTAGATGTTCCTAAGCAGATCGGCAAGCTGTGGGGACCCTCCGGGGCCCCGATCTGGTCAACGCCCACAATTGATGCCGCACGCGGGATGCTGTATGTCACAACCGGCGACAATTATTCCCCACCGGCCACGGCCACCAGCGATGCTGTGCTGGCTTTGGATTTGAGGACGGGGAAAATCGCGTGGTCGAAGCAATTCACGATGGGGGATATTTTCAGCGGCGGATGCTCCGCACAGGATATTCAATGCGGGCCAGATTTTGATTTCGGCTCCTCGGCGATTCTGGTGCACTACGTAAATCGCGACCTGTTGCTGGCGGGGCAGAAATCGGGAATCGTCTACGCCCTGGATCCCACGCGTAAAGGCGAAATCCTGTGGCAGATGCGCGTCGGCAAAGGAAGCACCAACGGAGGAGTTCAGTGGGGCATGGCGGCGGACGGCCAAAATGTTTATGCGGCAGTTTCCGATCTGTCACGCGCGCGGGTAGAGAGCAGCAACCCGGCAGATTTGCGGACTGCTAACTTAGATCCAAATGTGGGCGGGGGGCTGTTCGCGATTCGAATCATCGATGGCACTAAGATGTGGAACGCGGAGCCGGAGCATACCTGTCCCGCTGAGAGGCCGGGATGCAGTCCGGCACAGCCGGCCGCGGTAACTGTCACCCCGGGAGTTGTATTCTCCGGCTCGGTGGACGGACATATGCGCGCGTATTCTTCAGAAGACGGAACCATCCTTTGGGATTTCGACACGGCGCGCGAATATTCCACCGTCAACGGTATCAAGGGCCACGGCGGATCGATTGACGGACCGGGCGCAGTGGTGGTTGGCGGTATGGTTTATGTTAATTCCGGCTACTCGCGGCAGAACGGCACTTCGGGCAATGTGCTTCTCGCGTTCGGAACGGATTAGTTCGCGGCGCGAACCTGAGCTTCTGGAACTGTAGTAAACAGCTTCTTCGGGTCGAGTTTTGCATCCGCGATAACCGAGAAAAACCCTACCGACATCTCTTCCCAGCTCTGAAATCCAAAGCGTACTTCCGCCTTCGGATCGGGATTGAACTTGTTGTTGGCGGAGTTGTCAAAGTGCGTGATCGCGAACAGGTGGGTGCCTTTGGGAATCGTGATCGGCTTAGCTTCTTCGTAGCCGAGCTGCCAATTGAAATCGAACTTGGCCTTGAGTAAGGTTTCTGATTCACCGGAAGGATAATATGCGCGAATCTCCATATCCTTCCCGCGCATGTGCATGTGCGGCTGGAGCCAGACTAACTGCACGTCATTCTGGACGATCACTTCCTGGCGCACTTCCGAGTTGCTATCGCCCGGCTTGATCACGAATCCCATGTTGATCAGCGAATCGGACGTAAAGTAGCGCAGCTTGGGCGGGGCTTTCGCGAGTTGGATGCCGACTTTTGATTTGTCGGTAGCCGGCTTTCCGTTAGTGGTGTAGTGGATTTCGAAGACGATGTCCGAACCTTTGGGAATGAATTTCGCGGCGTTGTAGGAATCGAAAGTCTGCTCGTTCAAGCCGGGATTCCACTTGGTGAGTATTTCGCGCGACATATCCTGAGCGTCGCCGGTCACCACGGCTCGCGCCGCCAGATCCTTCATGATGAAGGGAACGCCCGGTACGGCCCCATCGACATAGTGCGATCCGGGAGGCAGCACATAAGCGCGCATGTGGTGCACCACCTTACGATTTCCCGGACGCAGTTCCGCGGCGGACGCCCACATGTCTTCCTTAAAATTGGTCTTCACCAGAATGTACTGGTAATCGACGTCGCCGGTGGCGGGTAGATGAACTTCATTGGGCATCTCGACGACGATGTCTGGCGTGATGTTCCAGCCCTCGCGAAATGCAATCGCTTTAGGACGATCCTTGATGTCTCCTTCGGGAGCGCCATTGTCGGCCCATTCGGAAAGAGCCTTGACCTCGGCGTCGGTCAGCTTACGATCGTTGGCGAAATGTCCGTAGCGGTTATCGGCGAACCAGGGCGGCATTTTGTTGGTGAGGACCGCATTCTTCATGGCCTTGGCCCACGGGCGCACGTCCTCATAGGTTAAAAACGACATGGGCGCGACCTCACCCGGCCGATGGCAAACCTGACAATTCTTCTGGAGGATGGGCAACACGTCCTTATTAAAGGTCGCGGGACCCGCCGCGAAGGCCGCAACACCCGTCAAAATGCCGAGAACCGATATACGGAGCATCATATTATCCTCGCGGACACCGCGAAAACATTATATCCCGCAGCACGATGTACAATCGGCCTGATAGGAGATTCCATGTTCACGCGTCGTGACTTCGGCAAGATTGCGTTGGCGGCCTTGCCAGCGTCGAGTTTGCTGGCTCAAAAGAAGATCAACTCCACTATCGGGGGCGTTCTGATCGGCGCGCAGAGCTACAGTTTCCGTGAGAAGCCGCTGGACGGCGTAATTCAGGCCATGACCGAGATCGGATTGGGCGAGTGCGAGTTATTCTCGCCGCACATCGAGCCTAAAGGAGTGTCGCGCGACGATCTGCGCAAGTGGCGTTTGACGGTGCCGCTCGACGAGATCAAGGCCGTTCGGAAGAAATTTGACGACGCCGGCATCAATCTTTGCGCTTTCAATCTCAGCTTCAACGACAGCTTCACTGACGAGGAGATCGACCGCGGATTCGACATGGCCAAGGCGCTGGGTGTTCCTGTGATCACCGCGTCGTCTACCCTGACGTCGGCCAAGCGCGTGGCGCCCTTCGCCGACAAACACAACATGATCGTGGCGTTTCACGGGCACTCGAACGTGAAAGACCCGAATCAGTTTGCAACGCCTGAAGCGTTCGCCAAGGCACTCGCCATGTCGAAGAAATTTGCGATCAATCTGGATATCGGGCACTTCGCCGCGGCCAATTACGATCCCGTGGAATACATCAAGGCCCAGCACGAACACATCCTCATCCTCCATCTGAAAGACCGCAAGCGCGATCAGGGCCCGAACGTGCCATGGGGACAGGGCGATACTCCGATCAAGCAGGTGCTACAGCTCCTCAAAAAGGAAAAGTATCCGATGCGGGCCCTGATCGAGTACGAGTATAAAGGCGCCAGCGATTCTGTCACTGAGGTCAAGAAATGCTTCCAGTACTGCAAAGACGCGCTGGCTTAGTCGCCGTGGCGCTGTGGACGGCGTCCCTCGCATCTGCTCAGCTGATCAGCCGGCCGATTCCTCCTGCGGATGCAGTCGAGCGCGGTAAGAAGGAGTTTGTCATCCAATGCGCAAGCTGCCACGGCGCGGACGCTCGAGGAGAAGATGACGGTCCTGATCTGGTGCGGTCGGTCATTGTACTCGATGACGAGCGCGGTAGTCTGATCGGGCCTGTGCTCCGCAAGGGCTTTCCGAACGAGGGCATGCCCGGGTTCGATCTATCCGACGCGCAGATCCAGGATCTGTCGGCGTTCCTGCGGGAACGGACGCAGGCGGCCATCAATCGTAATGCGTATCCGCTTAAGGATCTGCTCACGGGGGACGCCGAAGCCGGTGCAGCATTCTTTAACGGCGCGGGACGATGCAATACGTGCCATTCCCCGACGGGCGATCTGGCGGGGCTCGCAAGCCGGTTCCAGCCGGCACAATTACAGACAAGGTTTCTATATCCGCGAGGGGGACGCGGCGGTACAGCGAAACCCACCACGGCCACGGTGACGCCGCGCACCGGACCAACCGTTTCCGGCACGCTCGAATTCATCGATGATTTTACCGTCGTACTGCGCGACACAGAGGGTTACAATCGTTCGTTCTCACGCGATGCGGTCAAAGTCGATATTCAGGACCCTCTGGCGGCGCACGCCCAGTTGCTCAAGCAGTACACCGACAAAAATATGCATGATGTTCTGGCCTATTTGGTGACGCTGAAATGAAGAAGATACTTCTCGGCGCGCTTCTTTGCGCGGGTGTGTTAAGTGCACAAGCGCTTGATCCCGCCAAGCTGCTTCAGCCTCCTACTGACTCGTGGCCGACCTACAACGGTGACTACACCGGCCGCCGCTACAGTCCGCTGAAGCAGATCAACCAGTCGAACGTGGGCACACTGAATCTCGCGTGGACGCGACGCTTCACAGCCGGCGGAGGTCGGGGCGGCGGTGGTCCGGTTTCAATTAAAGCCACACCTTTAGAAGTCAACGGCATTCTGTACTTCGCGGCTCCCGATAATGCCTGGGCCGTGGACGCGCGCAGCGGACACGAGTTGTGGCACTACACATGGGAAACCACCGGCGGCCTTCACATCGGCAATCGCGGTTTCGGCATGTATGGCGACTGGCTGTATTTCGAGACCCCCGACTGCTATTTGGTTTCACTCGATGCGAAGACGGGAAAGCTGCGATGGAATCATCAGATCGCCGACGTGAAGCAGGAGTATTTCTGCGGGCCTGCGCCAATGGTGATCAAGAACCATATCATTACGGGCGTGGGCGGTGATTCGTTGGATGTCCCGGGATACCTGGAATCGCGCGATCCGGAAACCGGCGCGCTACAGTGGCGCTGGAACACGACGCCCAGACCCGGTGAACCCGGATCGGAAACGTGGCCGTCGCGCGGGTCGATGGAGCATGGCGGCGGCATGACCTGGCATTCCGGAACGTATGATCCGGAGCTTAACCTTTACTATTTCGGCACCGGCAATCCGAACCCAGTGTATGCACCGCAGAGCCGGTCGGGCAACAATCTGTACACATGCTCGATTGTGGCGCTGAATCCGGATACAGGAAAGTTGGTTTGGTATTACCAGGTATCGCCGCATGACAGTCACGACTTTGACAATGTCGAGACGCCCGTCCTCATCGACGGCGAGTTCAAGGGACAGCCGCGTAAGATGCTGGCTCAGGCGGCCCGGAATGGCTATTTCGTGTTGCTGGACCGGACCAACGGCAAGAATCTGCTCACGGCGCCTTTTGTGGAAGCGCTGAATTGGTCCAAGGGCCTGGATGCGGATGGCCGGCCCATTCCCAATCCGGACAAGGAAGCGAAACCCGATGGAACATTGGTATCGCCCACCGAGGGCGGAGCGGCAAATTGGTTTGCGCCCTCGTTTAGTCCGCTGACGGGGCTGTTCTACACACACGCGTCCGAATCGTACGGATTGGATTGGAAGACCGATCTTTCGAAGACGCCCGAAGGATACGGCGGACGCAATCAGACCATCTGGATGCAGAACCTGCTGCAGGCGATCGACTACAAGACAGGCAAGGTGGTCTGGAGCCATCGCTATCCCAATCAGGGCGGAAATCGGTCGGGACTATTGAGCACTGCCGGCGGATTACTATTCGGCGGCGACCCGACCAGCAATGTATTCGCCATGGACCCGGTCAACGGCAAAATGCTCTGGCACGCCGGATTGCAAAGCGCCGTAAGCAACGGTCCGATTACGTTTGGGTTGGATGGGCGCCAATATCTGGTAGTCGGCGCGGGCGATTCGCTATACGCGTTCACCCTGCCGGGACACTAGGTGGTTTGCGAAACTGGGGAGCATGCAATATTCACGTTTAGGTGATACCGGATTAATCGTTTCGCGCCTGGCGTTCGGCGCGATGACCTTCGGCACGGGCAAAGGACCGTTTGCCGCAGTTTCGAAAGTCGGTGCGGAGCTGGCCGATCAACTCATCGGCAAGACGCTGGAGGCGGGCATCAACTTCTTCAACACCGCGGATGGCTATACCGGCGGCCAGTCCGAGGAGATGCTAGGCAAGGCTTTGGGCGCCCGCCGCAAGGACGTGGTGGTCTCCACAAAATGTGGATTTCGCTCAGGCGAACCTTTGTTGCATCAGGGTTTGTCGCGCCAGCATATTTTGGCCTCTGCCGAAGGAAGTCTCAAGAGGCTGGGGACGGACTATATCGACGTTTATCTGGTGCATCGCGTCGATCCGCACACGCCGGTGGAAGAAACCGTCGAGGCGCTGGACGATCTGGTCCGCCAAGGCAAGGTCCGCTACGTCGGATTTTCGAATTGGCCCGCGTGGCTGGCAGCCACGGCCGTGGGAATTCAGAAGCAGCACAACTATGCGCGCTTCCGCGCAGCGGAAATGTACTATTCGCTAGTGGGCCGAGACGTGGAATACGACGTCGTACCATTCCTCGAAAGCGCGGGTATCGGAATGATGGTATGGAGCCCGCTGGCAGGCGGTTTCCTTACTGGGAAGTACACTCGTGAGAATCCTCAGGGCGATGGCGGACGGCTCACCGGCTTCGACATGCTTCCATACGATCGCGAAAAGGGTCACACGGTCGTCGATAAGCTACGCGAGATCGCGAAGGCGCACAATGCGTCGCCAGCGCAGATCGCTTTAGCCTGGCTGCTCCGCAAAAAAGGCGTAACGTCCATTCTGATCGGCGCGAACAAGATGGCGCAGTTGGAGGACAACCTTGCTGCGGCTAATGTCCAACTCTCCGCGGAACAATTGTCTCAGCTCGACGAGCTTACGGCCCCAGCAGTGCTCTATCCGCACTGGTTCACCGCGCGCGTGCAGGATCCGCCGGTCACGGCCGCTCTTCAATCGACAAAGTGATATGATCCGTTTCGTATGAAACGGCGCCGATTTATCCAGGCTCTGGCCGCTACGCCCGCAGCCCCGGCATTACTCGCACAGCAAGCTCAACCATCTCAACAGGCTCCGCAAGCACCTCCGCCAGCCGAGGCCTCATTGCGCTATACCCCTCCCGATGCCGCGGCAGAAGCAGTGCTGCATTTTTTCACCGCGCAACAATTCGCGACGTTACGGAAATTGAGCGATCTCCTGATGCCGCCCGTGAACGGCGCCCCGGGGGCTCTGGAAGCCAAGGCACCCGAGTTTCTGGACTCCTTACTCAGCCAATCTCCAGCCGAACGGCAACAGTTGTACCGCAACGGATTGGACGGCCTAAATGCCCAGGCCAGGAAGCGCTTCAGTAAACTCTTTGCCGACTTCGACGCCGCTCAAGCTGAGATGCTCCTGGCGCCGTTGCGCGACCCATGGACCTATGATGCTCCTTCTGATCCCGTCGCCGCTTTCCTCCGCGCCTTGAAAGACGACGTCCGCCGCGCGACTATGAATTCGCGCGAATGGAGCCTGGCGGCCGCAGCAGGCCGAACTCGTGGTGGCGGCGGCGGGCTGTACTGGTTGCCCATCGATTAGGGAACGCATGGCGGATACAAAATTCGACGTCCTGATCATCGGCTCGGGCGCGTCCGGCGGCATGGCCGCTTATACGCTCACCAAGAAGGGCGCCAAGTGCCTGATGCTGGATGCCGGCCCGCCCATCGATTTCGAACGCCAGCGCGTAAATAAGTCGGCGCATGAGTTGCCTTTCCGCGGCTTCGGAAAACCCGGCAAGCTGTCGCACGTGTTTCAGGCGACAGAGTTCAACGCGAACCAGTGGGTGGATGAGACGCAGGTTCCGTATACACACGATCCGAAGGAACCATATAACTGGGTCCGAGTGCGCATGATCGGAGGTAAATCGCTGTTCTGGGCGCGCATGTCGTTTCGTTTGAGCGATTACGAATTCAGGGCCAAGGATCATGACGGCTATGGCGACAACTGGCCGATCAGTTATCGCGATCTTGCCCCGTACTACGATCAAGTGGAGCCGATCTTTCGGGTGCGAGGCCGCAGAGACGGATTAATGCAGCTTCCCGATGGTGTGTTTATCGAGGACACTTCGGGCGAGAGCGAATGTAACAAGCGTTTTATCGCCGCAGCGCGGGAGCGCGGCATCCCCAACACCAAGATGCGGACGTCGATGGGCCGCGGACAATTCGCCAGCTCTTTCAATCTTTTATTGCCGGATGCCCTGGCTACCGGCAACCTCACCATTGTTCCGAACGCCGTGGTTCGCGAAATCACCGTCGATAAGAACACGGGCCTGGCGAGCGGAGTGAATTTTCTGGAGCGTGAATCGCATCGCGAGATGCATGCCAGCGCCCGCGTGTTGGTGGTCGGAGCGTCTTGTCTGGAGAGCACACGGCTGTTGCTGAATTCCGGCATCGCCAACTCGAGCGGAGTTCTGGGGCACTATCTGCACGATCAGTTCTACATCACCCAGAGTGTCCAGGCCGTGATCCCGGAAGCCCGCGACGGCAAAGCTCCGAGCGGATTCATTGGGGGAGGCGGCTACATGCCGCGGTTCCGCAACCTTAAAACAAAGGAAAAGAACTTCCTTCGCGGCTACGCGCTGGATTGGAGCACGGGCGGGAGTCCTGATGCGAAGTACTTTCCTTTATACGGCGAGGCGCTACAGAAAGCGCTCGAGAGTTGTCGCGGCGCAGGCTTCAATTGCACTGTAATGGGGGAAGTTCTACCGCGCGCCGAGAGTGAGGTGCGGATTAACAAAGCCGTGACCGACGTCTGGGGCATTCCCGTGTTGCACGTCCAGACGCGCTACACGAGCAATGAGTTCAACATGGCGAAAGATGCCATCGCGACGCTGGAAGAGCTGTGCCACGCCTGCGGATGGGAAGTTCTAGCCCGTCACGATCAGATGTTTCCGCCCGGATATAGCATCCATGAACTGGGGACCTGCCGGATGGGCGATAATCCTAAAACCAGCGTGCTTAATAAGTGGAACCAGAGCTGGGATGTCAAAAACCTGTTCGTGGTAGATGGCAGCAGCTTTGTCTCCGGCGGCAGTCAGAATCCGACCATGACGATGCTTGCCCTGTCCATGCGCGCCTCGGACTACATGGCCGAGCAAATGCGCAAGGGCGAGCTAGAGGCCTAGGCGATCTGAAGAATTTCGCGATACCCCGTGTTCCACAGGTCAGTGTAACCCGCCATTTTTTCGCGGAACTTCGGGTTGGTGCCGTAGTCCTTTAGCCGCGCCTCGAGCTCCGTCAAGTTTTCAGCCTCCCATTCGAGCACCACGCGATTGAATTCGCCGGTCATATCGGTCATGACGCGGAACTTGGGGATTCCACCGGCGGCAGCGGCTTCTTTTAGCATGCCCGCAAGCTTGCCGGCATTTCCCGGCTTGGCGGTGAAACAGTTTCGAACGAGAATCATTACAGGCCTCCTGTGTATTTCATCGTAATCTGAGATCATGCGTCAAGCTGGGGGGCCTCCGAGGCCATCGCTCACCTAAAAATGCATTCCACGAAATGATCGAGCAAATCGCGAAGTACCTGACAGAAAACTGGCGGGAGTTAGTGTGGCCTGCAGTTCTCTTTGCAGCAGTGCTCGGGGCGGGATGGCTTTTGCGCCACATTCTGTACGCACGGCTGCGGCGTCCGGCCGCGTCCTCAGGTACTCGGATCGACGGCATACTGATCCAGTCACTGCACGGGCCTCTTTTGCTGTGGATTTTGATTTTGGCGATTCACCTTGCCGTGGAGTACTCGGACTTACCGCGCACCCTAACGCGTTGGTCGGCCAAAGTGCTCCTGGCGCTCTGGATCGTCTCCTTGACGCTAGTCTTATCGAGATTAAGCGGACGAATGGTGCGGTCCCACTCAACACGACTCGAAGGAGTTCTTCCGGTTTCGACCCTCACCGAAGTGTTAGCCAGCCTCATTATCTGGATCCTCGGCTTGCTGACCTTGCTGGAACAGGTCTTCGACGTCGATATACGAGCCATCCTGGCGGCCCTAGGCGTAGGCGGTTTGGCAGTGGCTCTGGCGCTGCAGGATACCCTCTCGAATTTGTTCGCCGGTTTTTACGTAAGCGTTGCGCGCCAAATTCGGATCGGCGATTTCGTCAAGATCGATGCCGGGCAAAATGGATACGTCCAGGACATTGGCTGGCGGAGCACCACGCTGCGGGATTTGAGCGGCAGCCTCATCTTCATTCCGAATAACAAGCTGGCTCAAAGTATTGTTACGAATTACAATCTTCCGCAACGACCCGTCGGACTCGGAATTAATGTTCCCGTAACCTACGAGTCCGATCCGAATCAGGTGGAACGCTTATTATCCGAGGTCGCTTCGGCCGCGATCGGTCAAGTCCCAGGCTTATTGAAGGAACCTGCACCCTCCGCAAAGTTTATCCCCGGGTTCGGCAAGACCTCGATGGATTTTACGTTGGACTGCCATGTGGCAGAGTTCGCGGATCAATTTCTAGTACAGCACGAGCTTCGCAAACGAATTTTTCGGCGGTTTCGCGAAGAGGGTGTTCACTTTCGACCGCAGGGAACACCGGCGCCGGACGCAGGCGAGGACATTCGTTCTTGACAGTCGAATCAAATCGGAGCACAATGGCCGCAGAGAGGCACGTCCACTCTACGTTTTGCCCACTACGATAGAAGGGCGCCAAACCAACCCACGATAGGTTTTAGGGAGGGGAAACGCGCGTGAGGACAAATCCAAAAAACGGCACCCAAGCCAAGGGAGGCCCAAAAAGCGGAAGTGCATTACCGCGAGCGAACCGTCGCAGTATCGCGCAATCTAAGAGTCCAGAATCTACTGCGCTAACAGCGGCTTCTGCGGATACCAGTCCGGGCCACGGCGCAACCATAGAAGCCGAAATCGCACGGCTCGCCTATTTCCTTTGGGAGGCGCGGGGTGGCGTGGGCGGATCGCCTGAAGAAGACTGGCTTCGCGCCGAACAGGAAATCCTTTCGCGTTCCAGGGGCTAGATTCGCAGTTAACCGGATCGCAACATCCGGGGAAAGAAGTCCGTGCGACGCATTCTTACGATCCTGTTAGCCGGGGGTGCGGGCGAACGCCTGGCGCCTCTCACTCGCGATCAACCCAAGCCGATGATGCCGTTCGGAGGCATTTATCGCCTGATCGATCTTACGCTTTCCAATTGCCTGAACTCCGGGCTCAGCAAGATTTATGTGCTGACGCAGTACAAAGCGCTGAGCCTGAACCGGCATATTCGCCAGGTTTGGAATATTCTTTCGCCTGAGCTCGGGCAATTCATTGAAGCCGTACCGCCGACCCAACGTCTGCGCGATACCTGGTATCTGGGCACCGCCGATGCGGTCTACCAGAACATGCAGAGTATCGCCGACGAACATCTGCCTTACGTCCTGATTCTTTCCGCGGATCATGTTTACAAGATGAACTATGCCCACATGCTCAACTGGCACGTGGAGCAGGGTGCGGATGTAACCGTCGCCACCACGCGAATCAACCCGTCCGAATCGAGCAGATTTGGAATCGTCCGTATGGATGCTGAGTACTCCATTCAAGATTTTCGTGAGAAACCTCCCCAGGAGCACGCGGCTCGTTCGCATTTCCGTCACGACGCGTGCAGCGCTTCCATGGGCGTGTATCTCTTTTCCACTCCCGTACTACTGGAGGCGCTCAAAGAAGACGCCGAAGATGAGCATTCCTCGCACGATTTCGGCCATGACGTTCTGCCCAAACTGATGGGCCGGCATCGCGTGGTGGCCTACGATTTCGTGGATGAGAACAAGAAAGATGTGATCTACTGGCGCGACGTAGGCACCCTCGAAGCTTACTTTGAAGCCAACATGGATCTGGTCGCGGTGAATCCTATCTTCAATCTTTACGATCAGGAGTGGCCTCTGCGCACGTCGATGCCGCCTCTGCCGCCGGCGAAGTTTGTTTTCGCCACGGAGGAACGATGCACGGGCTTGGCGCTCGATTCCATCGTCTCGCACGGCTGCATCATCTCCGGAGGGCGAGTGACGCGAAGCGTTCTGTCGCCGGGCGTGCGCGTCGACCGTCAGGCGTCAGTCGATAGCTGTCTGTTGTTTTCCGGGGTGCAGGTGGGCGCACACAGCCGCATCCGCAACTGCATTGTCGATCAAAACCTGAGAATTCCGGAACACGCCATTATCGGGTTAGATCCCGAAGTCAACCGTCGCGAAGGTCACACTGTGACCGACTCAGGACTGGTGATCGTCCACGCGGCTTCTCCCGGAGTGAGCGTGCAAGAGATACAACGCCGGCCTGCGGGTCGCGAATCGGGTCCGCTGCATCGCAACGCGGGCACTGGCTAGTTCCTCGCCCGGCTAGACATACCGTCTTCATAACTACTCCAGCCCGAAAGCATACCGTAGGGGATCGTGATCTGCGCTTCCTCCACGCGACGGATCTTTCCGCCTTCGATTTTATAGACTTCGAAAACCTCCAGGGTGGTGGGCCGGGTGGGGCCTGCGGTGATTTCGCGGCCGTCGGCCAGCTTGAAGGTCGCGTACTTGCCGGCAGGCTCGTCTATCTCGGCGATCACCATGGCTAGTCCGCGCTCGCGGTCGATGGCCACGAAGCGGCGGTCACGAACGCGCCTGACGAAGTTGAAATAGCCGAGCTTAAACTGCTCCCCGCATCCCAGAGCTGCGACGTTTATCTGCAACCCCTGCGGCTTGGGCGGAGCAGCCGGTGGTTGTTTGCCATCTCCACCACGTCCGCCGCGGCCAGGCGGAGGAGGCGGAGTTGCCTGCGTCGCAGCATCCGGATTGTTCGTGGTCTGGACACCGTTTTGAATCCGCTCACAGCCAGGTGCGAAGGGAGGCTCTAACTTTCCGTCGTTTTTTTCTAACGCCGACAGATAGATGTTGCCGATCCGCACCAGGTCGGACCGCGAAGCCCTCTGAGCCGCTGGAATCGTCTTCAGAAAGACCGAATTGGGCGTGCCCCACTTTTCGAGATTCGTTGCAGCCAGCGCGTCCCGAACCACCATATTCTCGATTTCAGAAACCTGCCGGTTCTCGATCTTCAGCCGAATCGCGACGATTACAGGATTCGGCATGGGAGCATTCACTTCCCTCATGGTGCCCATGAAAGCAACTTGCCCACTATCTGTGTCGGTCACGAAAAGCCGGTAGGAACCTTTCGCTAAAGCAGTCCGCCAGAAGCCATCGCCCGGATTCAGCCGCACCGCATCCTCGGTATTTTTCACGCGCGCGGTCATCGGCAGTTTCTTGGGTTCGTGCGCGATCAGCGCGTCCATGTACTGATCGACAAAGTTTTCCAGGCACGCGCGATCGCAGGCGGAGCCTTTGTTTCCTTGCCCCGCTACCGCTCCCGCGATCAGGATCCCGATGGAAAGTGGCGCAAAGAAGCTCTTCATTTCAATTCGGTCATGATCCCGTGTTGTTTTCCGCGGATCAATGTCTCCGTGTGGCTGCGATCGCGAAGATTAAATCGAATCATGCCAGGCTTGTACGGATTCACGGTCTTCTCGCCGCTAGGAGTCGTCGACTGTAGATCGCCGTCGTCGAGATAGTACACAACCACGTCCTTATCGTGGAAGTGCATGGGCGTCGCAACGCCGGGGGTCCAGGTGTAATCCCAAACTACGACGCGGGCATTTTCCAGAAGTTTCTTGCTGCCGGGACGCGGAAACGCCGCGGGTAAGCCAGTCTTGTTCACGAGTGGTTCGACCTTGAAATCCTTGAGGCCGATCAGGATGCCAGGACCGTCGGAAGCATGCTTGTCGCCCTTTTTCAGAAAGGTCGCGTGTCCTGTGCGCGAAACCCAGACCGAGTCGTAGGGTACTGAGTCGGCTGCGCCATCCAGTTGGCGAACCTGAACCCGTTGATTGTCGATAGCCGGCGCCGCCGAGGGCGCTTGAAAACTCAGCAGTGTTAATAGAAGAATTGCGGAGGTCATAAAGTTATTGTTTGGCGACGTCGCGGCCGCGATCACTCAGCCCGTCTTCCCACGAACTCCAGCCGGCGTTCATCCCATAAGGCGAGCGCTCCATGATGGCTTGGATCTGGTGCAGTTGTCCTTTCCGAATTTCGAATAGCTCGACGATCTGCCAGGTCCAGGGCTGCTGCGGGCCCGCTGTAACCTTGCGGCCATCGGGCGTTTCGAAATTACGGGTATCGCCGGCGGAGTGATCGAAGAAGCCGAAAGCGA